>NZ_KV799929.1:0-84650 GCF_001810105.1 Neisseria sp. HMSC068C04 | reverse complement strand
AGCTCCCTTTCTCATTTCGCAGTGCTACAATCTCCACTCAAGCCAGCCGCTGTCCAAACACGTTGTAGCTCCCTTTCTCATTTCGCAGTGCTACAATACCTCAACGGGAAACCCTTATTCTATAAGGGTTTCCCGTTTTATTTTGTCTAAAAAAATGTGCTTAAAATAATAATAGTTGGTCTGAATTTACCCTTTTTTCTTGGGTTTTCAGCTCTCCCAACAGCAGTTTCATGGTGGCATATTGTTTTTCCGTTACTTCCAAACAGCGGATTGACCCTTCTTGCGGTAGGTTTGCGCATAGTCTATTGTGGTGTTTTTGCAACGAATCACGGCCTTTGACAATACGACTGTATACAGAAAGTTGGAGCATTTGGTATCCATCTTTTAATAGAAACTGGCGGAATTGATTGGCGGCTTTGCGCTTGGCTGCCGTGGTAACAGGTAGGTCGAAGAAGACGATAATCCTCATAAATTTGGCCTCACTCATATTGGTATTCTTCCAATGGCAAGATTTCAGGCAGTTTCAGCTGTTTGGCGTTTTTATCGGTTACGCTGGCTTGAAATGAGGAAATCATTTTGTCTATGGCAGCCAAGGTGCTGAAATGGTGCCGTTCGATGCAGATTTGACAGTGAAGGGTCTTGATAAGGTTTTGTTTGATGTTAGGGGTCAGATCAGTTTTCAGACGGCTTTGTTCATGCAAATGTATAACGACCAGGTCGGCCAATGGGCGTAAGGGTTCGATAAAGTCATCGGCAAGGTTGAATGGATTTAGTTCGCTTCTATGAAACAAGCCTAATGCAGGCAACCAACCATATGAGGTCAGGGCGCGTGCAACTGCTGCACGGAGAACGGCGTAGGTGTAATTCAATGCGGCATTGACGGCATTGCTGTCATTACGGGTAAACTTTTCTCCAAAGAGGGCTTGGAAGTAGAGGGCGGCAGCTTGGGCTTCACGGTTTCCTGTATCGCCGGAACGGACTTCGACTGCCAAAGTACGCAGCCGTTTGGCTGCAAGATCATTGCCTGTTTCGTCTGCGACAAATGCTTGATTCAGGATTTTTTGGCGGACGATATGTTGCCAGAGTTGCTTTTTTAAGGGTTCGCTTATGTTCAGTTGCAGCTTGAGGATTTTAAGTTGGCGGTGATATTGGGCATAAGGCAGCCATTGTCCGCAGGGCAGGAACTGCTCATTGCAGGTTAGCAGGGTTGAGCCATGTTCGGCTAAGGCTGACAGAAGCGGGGCGGTAATCAGGGTTTCGCGGTTTTCAATGATGATAACGGCGATGTCTTCTAATGGTACGGTGTGGGACTCGCCGTTTTGTTGAATCAGCAGTTGCCGGCGTTGCAAGGATAGTTTGCCGCCGTTTTGAATGAGCAGGCTGCGCCAAGTCATGTTTTTCCCTTATTTTTATATAAAAAATCCCTGCTTCAGGCCGTCTGAAACAGGGATAGATTAATTTAACGGACAGGCGGGCGTTTTTTCAGACGGCATGGTCTGATTTCTTTGCCCAGTTCGTCGATTTGGTATTTTTGGAATGAAAGGGCGGTTTTAACACCAACACTTTGAAAAATGCCGTTTTTCCCTTTTGTACTATCCGTATCATGTGTACGAATATCAATCGCTCCAGTTGCTCTATTTAGGCTGATAAAATAGCCTAAAAATTCATTTTTCTTAGCAGTTAGTTTAATCAAATCATTGGCATAAAGTACAAACTTAAACTCAAAACTATCATCCATTACCGTCCAATCTTCTTCATCTTTTCCTTGTACAACAGCCCTATCCGGCAAAATCCCTTTCGCTACCTGCCAACTGTAAATCGGGACCAGATAATACTTGCCGCCTTTCTCAAACACATCTACGCGCACCATGGTTGCGTTGTCGGCAATACCGTTATGGTTGCGCACCCATACGCCGGTTTTCTGTACTTGCTCTACGCGTACGGCTTTTACCTGTTGGGTGCGGTTGCCTGCCTTATCGTATTTGTAAAACGGCTCGGCAAAGGCTTTGGCAGGATCGTCTTTATGTGCTTCCAAACGTGCTTTCAGTCCTTCGTATAGCTTAGGTTCGCGCTCCCGGTTGACCATTTTTTCCAAGTCTTTCAGTTTTAACTGTGTCAGCGGTACGCGCAACACGCTGATGCCTTCGTCCAGGTGTTTGGCGGATTTGACGGTCTCCATATGGCCTTGCCCGCTCATCTTCCGATTAGGCGCACGCGAAACAAACAGTGGCGTAACGTATTCGTGTACGGCTTCTGGGCGAGAAGATAATTTTTCAGCAAGCAGAGTGCGCAGTTTTTCGGGAGTATCCGCTTCTTCAAATTCGGGTTTTCCGTCCGGTTTGCCGAAGACGCGAATCATGACTTCTTGTGCGAAAAATTCCCAAGGTTGCGGGAAGTGTGTTTTTTGATGCAGCACTTCTCCTGTTTCTTTATCTATGGTTTTACCGTCAAACGCGTTCATCTCTTTATAGCGTACAAAACGGGTAATTTTCTGCTGCATGGCAACGGTCGAGCAGGCAACGACGACTGCGTCCAAGGCGTGATGGCGGTCGTTTTCCGCACGCACTTTACGCAATCCCCAAAAGCCGCGCAACAGATTGGTAATTTGCCCGTTGGATGCAAAGACACGTCTTTTCCCTTTACCTGTCAGCCGCATATGGTCGGCAACGAATTGACACAGGAAACGGTTGACGTAGCGCGTATCGTTCAGATTGCGTTCTTTAAAGCCATCTTCGTCGAATTTTTGCAGCAGAATCCGTTGTTTTTTACTGCGCGGGAAACGGCTGGTTTCGACACGCGCTTTAAATTCCTGCCATTCGCGGCTGTTGTCTTTGCCGTTGAAGTATTCGTAAGGGGTTTGGTTGCCTTTGTTCTGGTTTTCGCTGCCCAATACCAGTACTTTATTGTTGAAACTGTCGTCCCATGTGCGCGAGAACGGCAGGGCATGGTCGATTTCGACATAGCCTTTTTCGTTCAGACGGCCTAAGTTGATTTCTTTGCCCGAATACAGGCATTTACCGTGTTGTTGCTCGTACAGGCGCAGTTTCAGAATATCTTTGGATTTGGGTTCGCCGACAAAATTGGGGAAATACTCTCGGAATTTGGCGGCGGCTTTTTCACGGTCTTTTCGGTTTTCTTCTTGGCGTTTTTCGATTTCTTTGCGGTCTTTAAACGATTTGCCTACTTCCCTTGCCGTTTCAATATGGATACGGGCAGGGGAGCCGTAACGCCGAACCACGCCGTTAATGACTTTTCTGGCTTGAGATAAGGCGCGCAAGACGACTGGGTTGCGGATTTCGTCGGCAGGGATGGGCGGCAGATAAATCTCTTCTTCCGTATTTTTCTTGCCGTAATGGTCTCTGTAGATTTCGGCGCAGGCTTCATTGTAACGTTTGCCTTGCTCCATTAGCGGCACAATTCGGCGCAACGCTTTCAAGGAAATTTGGACGAACTTGTCGAAGTTGATGTGTTTCAACAGCGCTTCTAAGATTTCGGGCTGTACACGGTCTTTCAGACGGCCTGTAATGTCTTCATCGGTTTTGAACAGGGAGAATGCCGTGCCGATTTCGTCTTGTAATTCGGGAGAAAGGTTTAATGGGGATTTTTTGTCTTTCAATCCTTCTTTTTCCAGCGCACGGCTGATGGCATGGTAGGCCTTCATTTCCATCAATGTTGAGGCTTCGGCATTGTCTTTACCATAGCGCAAGCCTTTGAAAAAGGCGGTATCGTCTAGATCCAAAAGCTTACGGGCTTGTGCGTAAGTCAGTTTCTTTTTATACGGCTGATTTATAAGTATGGCGCGTTCGGTATCGGTCAATGGTCGCTCGCTGCCTTGCTCTAAAATACGCAGGTTGTTCAGCTTGGTCAGCCAGATGAAACGTTCGGCGGTGTAGGTGTTTTTAGCGGCTTTCGGCTCTGTCGGCTCAAAGGTGCAATACCCCAACATTTTTTGAACAGCATCACCAGACAGGGCAGGGCGTTGCGCCATCAGCAGGGTTTCAATATCTTCTTTAAGGCCGTCTGAAACATGAGGATTGCCGAATTCTTTTTGTTTTTCAAACAGCAAAACCAGCTCCGCCTGTAAATCTTCGCGGCTGAACGTATGCGAATAATCGCCGCGCTGGTTGCGGATATGGCCGCTTTCTTTTTCAAATTTATTTAAAGCCAATTCGGCCGGAGTGCGGAAATTGCCTGTCTGTAAGGCTTGAGTGTTACTCTTCATACCTGCACGCAAAGCCCCAAGCTCCTTATCGGCAGTTTGCTCTTCATTTTTCCGTTGCGACAAATAGCCGCGGTGTTTGATTAAATGCAACAAGACTGCCGACCACTCCAAAGGCGTCAGTTTGCGGTCTAATGCGGCTGCGCGAAGTTGCCAGGGTGTATTCGGTAAGGATTTAATCAAGCCGTTTTCATCAAAATCGGCGGCCTGTAATACGCCTTCGCGTTTCAATAGGCGGCGGGCCCGAAGCAGGCGATGGGCGCGACGGCGGGTCAGGCGGCGAACACTGCGTGCCAAGCGTCTTGCCGCTGCGAGAGAGTCACCTGTTTTCGGTACTTCTGCACGCTCAAATACGCGCACGCCCAAATCAATCAGGCGGATGGGGTTTTCTTCTTCGTCAATTTCTACCATCGCCCAGCCGACGGATGCGATGCCGATATCGAGGCCGAGGATGTAGTTGATTGGATTGGGTTTGAATGCAGCCATCAGTTTCTCCGTAATATGATGTTTGGTAAGTATAAATATATACTAGGTAAGTATTTCCATGCAAATGAAATGCTTGACTAGGTGCCGATTTGGAATTAAAATCTGTCCATATTGTTGCACTGCGAAATGAGAAACGTTGCTACAATAAGGCCGTCTGAAAAGATGTGCCGCAACGCTCTGCCCCTTAAGGCTTCTGCTTTAAGGGGCATCGTTTTGTCTCAATGACAGGGATTAAAAAGGCCGTCTGAAATTTCAGACGGCCTTTGGTGTTACCAGATATCGGATTTGATTTTGCGTTTCAAGCCTGGGTGTTCGGAGAGTTTGAACTCTGGGGCTTTGCCCATTTTCAGCTTGGCTGTGTAGTCTTTCAACAGCAGGAAGGCAAGTGGGGACAGGAGCAGGATGGCGACGAGGTTAATCCATGCCATGATGCCCATTGCCATGTCTGCCATATCCCATACCAAGGGTACGTTGGCAACTGCGCCGAAGTAGACCCATGCCAAAACCAGCATACGGAAAACGGCGGTAACCAGCCAATGGCTCTTGATGAATTGGACGTTGGACTCGGCATAGGCATAGTTGCCGATAACGGTTGAAAAGGCAAACATAAACAGGATGACAGCAAGGAAGCCCGCGCCCCATTGACCCACTTGGCTGACAATCGCTGCCTGCGTCAACGCCGCACCGCTCAGGTCGCCGTAAGGCTGCTGATAGGTCAAGACGATAAAGGCGGTGCATGAGCAGACGATGATGGTATCGACGAAAACGCCCAGCATTTGAATCATGCCTTGGGAGACGGGGTGTTTCACTTCGGCAGCGGCGGCGGCATTCGGCGCGGAACCCATACCCGCCTCATTGGAATACAGGCCGCGTTTGATACCCTGTATCATGGTGGTCGAAATCAGACCGCCGAGGAAACCGCCTGCAGCCGAATCGAAGTTGAACGCGTTGGAGAAAATCTGACCGAACACGTCAGGAATCAGGGAAATATTGGTAGCAATGATGAAGAGTGCTATGACGAGATATAAAACTGCCATCAGCGGAACGATGATTTCCGCGGCTTTGGATACGCGGCGGATACCGCCGAAGATAATCGGGGCAGTCAGAATGACTAGGGCGACACCGACATAGTGTTGATCCCAGCCCCATGCCGCTTTGGTGGTATCGGCGATGGTATTGGTCTGTACAGCTTCAAATACAAAGCCGAAACAGAAAATCAGGCTAAGGGCGAACAAAACGCCCAGCCATTTTTGTCCCAGGCCTTGAGTGATGTAGTAGGCGGGGCCGCCGCGGAAGTGGTGGTTGTCGTAGTCCCGGACTTTAAAGAGTTGGGCCAGTGAAGATTCGACAAACGCCGAACTCATGCCGATTAAGGCGGTTACCCACATCCAGAACACCGCGCCCGGTCCGCCGAGTTTGATGGCAATCGCCACGCCGGCGATGTTGCCCACGCCTACGCGGCTGGCCAAGCCGGTAACGAATGCTTGGAACGGTGTGATTCCGTGCGGATCATCACCTTGTTTGCGGCCGCCCAACATTTCTTTAATACTGCGGCCGAAGAGGCGGAATTGTACAAAACCGGTGGTAACGGTGAAAAAGAGGCCTGCGCCTAAAAGCATATATACCAACCCCGACCACATTTGGTCGTTGATGGCGTTTACCAATCCGTGAAGCTGTTCGAAAAATTGATCCATACAAACCTTTCAGAGTTTCTGCATTTTCAGACGGCCTGTGTGTGAAGGCTGTCTGTAACTGGATGTATTCTAGCAGACTGTCAACAAACTGAAAAACGTTTACATATTCTTTTTTATATTATCTTTTTGATTATCATGTAATTTTATTATTATGATGTAAAGAATTTATTGATTTAAACTCTTCCGTTTTACATATTTGAACAAAAAGGCCGTCTGAAAACAGAGTCTTGTTTTCAGACGGCCTTGATTTTATTTCAATGCATTATTCGGGACGCATTTGCGGGAACAGAATCACGTCGCGGATGGTTTGCGAATCGGTCAGCAACATTACCAAGCGGTCGATACCGATGCCGCAGCCGCCTGTCGGCGGCAGGCCGAATTCCATAGCGCGGATGTAGTCGGCATCGTAGTGCATGGCTTCGTCGTCGCCGGCGTCTTTTTGTGCCACTTGCGCTTTGAAGCGTTCGGCCTGGTCTTCCGGATCGTTCAACTCAGAGTAGCCGTTTGCCAGTTCGCGGCCGACAACGAAAAGCTCGAAGCGTTCGGTCAAGCCCGGTTTGCTGTCAGATGCGCGTGCCAATGGCGACACTTCGACAGGGTAGTCGATGATGAAAGTCGGGTTCCACAGTTTGCCCTCGGCGCAACCTTCAAACAAGGCAAGCTGCAGGCTGCCGATGCCCGGAGAAGGAGGCAGGCTTTCGCCGTGTTTGACGATTTCTTTTTTCAGCCATTCTTCATCGTTCAACTGCTCATCGGTGTAGTGCGGATTGTATTTTTTGATGGCACCGAGAATGGTCAGGCGTTCAAACGGGCTTTCCAAATCGACTTCTTTGCCGTTGTAGCTGATTTTTGCCGTACCGTTTACCGCGCGGGAAGCGTTGCGGATGATGTCTTCCGCCATTTGCATCATGCGTTCGTAGTCGGAGAAGGCTTCGTAGAATTCGATCATGGTGAATTCAGGGTTGTGGCGTACGGACATGCCCTCGTTGCGGAAGCTGCGGTTGATTTCAAACACGCGTTCCAAACCGCCGACAACCAAGCGTTTCAGATACAGCTCGGGAGCAATGCGCAGGTAGAGCGGGATATCCAAAGCGTTGTGGTGGGTAACGAACGGTTTCGCTGTCGCACCGCCCGGAATCGGGTGCATCATTGGGGTTTCAACTTCCAAATAATGCTCGTTGACCATGAAATTGCGCACGGATTGGATGATTTGGCTGCGTTTGATAAACGTATTGCGCGATTCTTCGTTGGCAATCAAATCGACGTAGCGTTGACGGTATTTGGTTTCCTGATCGCTCAAGCCTTTGTGTTTGTCCGGCAGAGGGCGCAGGGATTTGGACAGCAGGCGGATGTTGGACACGCGCACGGTCAATTCGCCGTGGTTGGTTTTGAACAAAGTACCTTCCGCGCCGACGATGTCGCCCAAGTCCCAGTGGTTAAAGTCGTCCAAAACTTCTTGGCTCACGCCTTTGTTGTTCAGATAAAGCTGGATTTGACCGGTAACGTCTTGAATGGTGGCGAAGCTGGCTTTGCCCATTTGACGTTTGAGCATCATGCGGCCGGCCACTTTGACGGGAATGCCTTGCGGGTCGAGTTCTTCTTTGCTGATTTCACCGTATTGGGTATGCAGGTCGGCGGCAAAGCTGTCGCGTTTGAAATCGTTAGGGTAGGCGTTGCGTTCTTTGCGGATGTTGTGCAGTTTCTCGCGGCGCAGGGCGATGATTTGGTTTTCGTCCAACTGCGGCTCGATTTGCGGATTGTTTTGTTCGCTCATGGTGTTTTCCGGAAAAATGAGTCAGGCTGCCGGAGTTTTCAGACGGCCTGAATAAAGTGAAAAATTGGCTCTATTTTACGCGATGTCGGTGTTTTTTTCTATAAAGGCAGAAAGGCCGTCTGAAACCTGAACTGCCTCCCCAAGCTGTATTTTTGTGATCGGCTTGTCGGCGATGAAGGGATTTTTGCGGTGGTCGATCATGATTTTAGACTGAAAGGTTTGAATGCGCCGATGCCGCTTTCCTGACAGGCGGTTATCCAACGTCGCAGATGTGTGCGTGAGATACAGTATTGGTCTTAGTATTTGAAGTGTAAGTATATTGGGTCATAAAAAACTGCACCTTGTTAGTTGGAGGGCAACTTTGGGGGTGCAGTTCATTCTGTCTAATATCTTGCTCTTCAATTATCAAAACCTCTGGATTGAGATACGGAAATTGCCTCAATACGTCCCGTTTGACGGTAACGCCGAGTTTGATTCGGCGCTTCACCTTTACCCGGATAAATCCCTGCTCCCTGCTCTACTCTAAATCCGAAATGTTTCGGTTGACGGGCAAATGTTGCGTATTCACGCGCTTCGATTTCTGATAGTTGGATTCCTTTGACTTTGCCCAGCTTGGCTTCTGCATCTTTAATCTTCATGCCCGGGTGTACACCTGAAGCCGTGTGACAGGTAGGAGAATCGGTCTCCAAAAAATTAATTTTTTTATGCAGTTTTATAGGGGTATCAGGATCGTTGTCCCCATTTTGAAAAGCCAAAACCATAACGTCTTTAGATAGCGTAATGGCAACAAATGCCACACCTTCGGCATCGCTTTCTCTTTCCATTTTTGCCTTCGGGAATTTCTGTTTTACCTGCTTTAAGTTCTGCCCTAATTTAATTCCTCCGATACCATCTTTTTGAATCAAACATTCGGCAGCAGCCGGCATGGCAAAACCCACGATCAATGCGCTCATTATCCCGATTTTGTGCAACATGGTTACTTTCCTATTTAATAAAAATTAGTTATAAAAAACTGCACCTTGTTAGTTGGAGTAGCAACTTTTGGGGTGCAGTTTAACCTGAAAAATCAACTTCAGACGGCCTTTTGTTTCATGAAGGGCCGTATCGGCGGTTAGATATCGGTTTCCAAATAAACGACTTGGGTTTGCAGATATTCTTCCAAACCGTGTTTACCGTCGGCGCCGCCGATACCTGATTTTTTCCAACCGGCATGGAAGCCCTGCATGGCTTCGAAGTTTTCGCGGTTGATGTAGGTTTCGCCGAAACGCAGGCGGCGGGTTACATAAAACGCTTCATTCAGATTGGTGGTATAGACGGAGCTGGTCAAGCCGAATTCGCTGTCGTTTGCCAAAGCGATGACTTGATCGAGTGTGTCGAAAGTGGCAACCGGCAGGACGGGGCCGAAGGTTTCTTCCTTCATGATGTCCATGCTGTTGTCGGTATCAGTCAGCAGGGTAGGTTCGAAGAAGTAGCCTTTGCCGTCGGCACGTTTGCCGCCGCAGACCAAGGTTGCGCCTTGTCTAACTGCGCGTTCGACTTTTTCGGCAACGGATTTTACGGCACGCTCTTCAATCAATGGGCCCATTTCCAGTGCACCGGGTTCAGCTTCGGCCGGGTTGCCGTAGCGTACGCCTTTCATGGCGGTGGTCATTTTTTCAATAAATGCGTCTTTCAGGCTGCTGTGGACATACACGCGTTCGGCGCAGTTACAGATTTGGCCGGTATTGCCCACGCGTGAAGCCAAGATGGATTTGACGGCCAGATCCAAGTCGGCATCTTTCAGGACGATGGCAGGGGCTTTGCCGCCCAGTTCCAGTGAGACTTTGGTGATGTTGGTGGCGGCAGCTTCCATCACTTGGCGGCCGGCATCGACAGAACCGGTCAGGCTGACCATATCGACTTGCGGATGTGATGCCAAGGCATTGCCGATTTCTGCGCCCGGGCCGTTGACGACGTTGAATACGCCGGCCGGTAAGCCTGAGGCATGGACGATTTCAGCAAAGATGTGGCAGTTAATCGGGGTAACGCTGCTTGGTTTGACGACGATGGTATTGCCGGTTACCAAAGCCGGGCCCATTTTGCGGGCGATCAGGAAGAATGGGAAGTTCCACGGCAAAATACCGGCAATCACGCCTAAAGGACGTTTGAACAATAAAATGTTTTCGCGCGGACGGTCGCTTTGGATGATTTCGCCTTCATAACGGCGCGCCCATTCGGCTTGATAATCGAGATAATCGGCAGTGAACATGACTTCTATGCGTGCCAAATCTTTGGTTTTGCCGCCTTCGGCAACAATGGTGTCAGTCAGCTCGTCGGCGCGTTCACGGATGCCTTGGGCAATTTTGCGCAGGTATGCGCCGCGCTCAACGGCAGGCAAACGCTCCCATGTAGTTTGCACATCTCTGGCCGCGGCAACGGCACGATCAACATCGGCTTTTCCGCCTTTAGGCTCACGCGCGATGACTTCTTCGGTTGCCGGATTCAAAACATCACGCCATGTGCCGTTAAAGTCGGTTTCAAAGCGGCCATTGATATACATAGACAGTTGTTTCATCAAACCTTCTCCTGTTGTTGTAGTTGGATGTAGTTTTAGTCTATGCCTAAATTGTCTGGCATACAAGAGGATTTAGCGTGGGTTGATGGTAGGTATTTGGAAGTTTTTAGAAAAATATGATGTGTGGGGAGTTGGGTTTGATTGATTTAAGAGGTTTGTGATGCTTTGAGTTACATCTATAACAGCATTGTGACAAAGCTCGAATATTCTTGATGTTGATAATAAAGTAGGTATCGAGTGAAGAAAGGCTTGATGGAGAATATAAAAAAACCTGCTTTTTTCAAAGCAGGTTTTCATATTTGGTGGGTCGTGAGCGATTCGAACGCTCGACCAACGGATTAAAAGTCCGCTGCTCTACCGACTGAGCTAACGACCCGATAAGCTGTGTATTATAGGTAGCTTGTTTCTTTTCGTCAACTGTTTTTTTGAAATTTTTTTTCAAAAAACGTAAACCGGCTGTTATTTGGCGTTAATTCTCCCTTTTGTGAGCATTTATTATGTTATGATTTTTTAGTCTGTCAGTTTTGACAGATATTTTTTAGACCAAAGGATATACAACATGAAAAAATTATTGATTGCTGCAATGATGGTAGCCGGCTTGGCGGCGTGTACACAAGAAGCGAAAAAAGAAACCCAAGAGGCGGCTTCTGCTGTTGCTTCCGATGTAAACACTGCTGCTGAAAATGCAGCTTCTGAAGCCAAAGGTGCGGCTGAGCAAGCTGTTTCTGATGTTAAAGACGCTGCTGCAGATGCTAAAGCAACTGCAGATAAAGCAGTTTCTGATGCTAAAGATGCTGCCGGTAAAGCGGTTGAAGAAGCTAAAGATGCGGTTTCTGATGCTAAAGATGCTGCCAAAGACGCAGCTAAAGATGCTATGGGTAAAGCAGCCGATGCGACTCAAGAAGCTGCCGACAAATTGAAAGACGCTGCTAAATAAGCTGGTGTTTGATATTTGAAAAGGCCGTCTGAAATGTTCAGACGGCCTTTTTATGTTGGCAGATTATTTTTTCTCTTGCTGACGCGTATACACCAAAGAAGTCAGGATGGACGCGCCCAGTGCGCCGAAGACGACGGACAGGGAAATGGAAATCGGGATATGCACCCAGTGCATAATCAGCATCTTGATACCGATAAAGCTCAATACGAAAGCCAAGCCGTATTTGAGGAAAATAAAGCGTTCGGCAAAGTCTGCCAGTAAGAAGTACATGGCACGCAGTCCCAAGATGGCAAAAATGTTGGAAGTGAGGACTATGAAAGGGTCGGTGGTTACGGCAAAAATAGCGGGGATGCTGTCCACGGCGAAGATGACGTCGCTCAATTCGATCATAATCAATACCAGCAAAAGTAGTGTAGCGATGCGTTTGCCGTTTTCGATGGTAAAGAATTTTTCACCGTCAAACTGTTGGCTGGTCGGGATGACTTTTTTGAGCAGGGTCAGGATCTTGTTTTGGGAAAAGTCTTCTTCAGTTTCGGCTTCGGGTTTCATCATATGAATGCCGGTGTATAAGAGGAATGCGCCGAAGAGGTACAAAATCCATTCAAATTGTTGTACCAAGGCTGCGCCGATGAAGATCATAATGGCGCGCAGGACGATGGCACCGAATACGCCATAGAGCAAGACGCGGTGTTGGAATTTGGGTTCGACTTTGAAGTAGCCAAAAATCATCAGGAAAACGAAGATGTTATCGACGGCAAGGGATTTTTCGAGTACATAGCCGGTGAAAAATTCGAGGACTTTTTCTTTGGCGACAACGGCCCCGTAAGTCGGGTTGCCCGCCAGTTCAAAATAGAGCCAGCCTGCAAATGCGCAGGATACGGCTACCCAAATGCCGCTCCAGGCGAGGGCTTCTTTGATACTGACTTTGTGGGCGCCGTTTTTTTTCAGCGATACCATATCGATGGCGATCATGATTAAGACGGCAATAAAGAAGATGCCGTAAAACATCGGCGAGCCGACGGACGGGTATTGGGTCATAAAAAATCCTTGTGTGTGGGGTATGGGTAAGGTTTACCAAGACAGGTAGAACATCGCCTTGGCAAAAAAGACGATAAACAGCATATGGCTGAAGACAACGGCGTGTATGTATTTCGACCAGCCGACGGTGAGGGTGTGTCGGGCCATTTTGACAACGGCGATGGCAAAATGTACCAACACGCTTACTGCCAACAGGATTTTGATGCTCAACATAATGCTGAAGGCGCTGTCGAGAGGATGGTGCAGCATTGGCAGATAACGGTTGTACACCATGACGATGCCGCTGATGAAAAGGGTGATGACGACAATCGGCATCACGCGGACGGCACGATGGGACATGGCACGTTCGACTTCGCGGCGCGATTCGCGCGAAACGCGGCCGGTGTGCAAAACGGAGAGAACCAGCATTTCGAAAAATACGCCGCCGACAAAGGCAATCGCGCAATAAACATGGATGATGTGTGCCAGTGCGTAGGTACTCATGACGGGTGTTTCCGGTAGTTCAGACAAGTCGTCATTGTATCACTACCGAATGCGATTGATGTATGCGCAATTTTATGCCAAAGATATTAAATTTTATAAATATTCTATTGGAATTACCGTTTATTTTTGAAGTTAACCGTTCATCAAAAGCATTATCTTAGTTTAATCTGTCTTTACTTATCAGAAAATATATTAATGAAAGGTTGTGCCATACTGCTTCATATACAGCTTAAACCCTGATGGAGAATCAAACCATGAAGAAAACTTTTGCAAAAACTGTGACCTTGATCATGCTGGCTGCCTCTTTGGGTGCATGTGCCAATATGACTCAAACCCAACGCAACACTGCTGCTGGTGCGGTATTGGGTGGAGTGGCAGGTAACTTGATTGGTGGCGATACCGGCTCTACCTTGGGTGGTGCGGCTTTGGGTGGCGTTATCGGCAGTCAGGTTCATACCCGCTACTAATCCTTTATTCGGTTAAAAATAAAAAGGCCGTCTGAATATTCAGACGGCCTTTTGTTTTGTGGTTTATTCGTTGACGAAGGTTACACCGGTCAGTTGCGATTGCAAAATGGCAGTACGCAAAGCAGTCAGTGCTTTCGGACGGACAAAGTTGCGGCGATAGGCCAAAACGACACGGCGCTGCGGCGCATTGCCTTCAAACGGGATAATGCTGAAAAGCATATGGTCGTTTTCGGTCAATGCAGTAGCCGGCATGACGCTGATGGCCAAACCGCTGGCAACCATGTGGCGGATGGTGTTGATGGAGCTGCCTTGCAGGGTATTGGTCAAACCTTGGATTTTTTGTTTGGAGGCCAATTCGGAACAGCTTGCCAACACTTGGTCGCGCATACAGTTGCCTTCGGACAGCAGCAACACTTGTTCTTCGCTCAAAAGCTGAGGTGTAACGGCATCAAGTTCTTCAAAGTGATGGCCTTTGGGAACAATGACGAAGAAAGGTTCGTCATACAGAGGCTCGGTCACGATACCCGGCTCTTGGAATGGTTCGGCAACGACGATTGCATCGACATCGCCACGTTTGAGCGACTCGGTCAGGATGTGGGTATAGTTCTCTTCCAGCATCAGCGGCATTTTCGGCGCGGTTTCACGCAGCGCGGTAATGAGCTTGGGCAGAAGGTAGGGGGCAACGGTGAAAATCAGGCCGAGTTTGAATGCGCCTTCCAATTCGTTTTGCTCTTCATTGGCAAGGTGCTTGATGAGTTCCGCTTCTTCCAGAACCCGGCGGGCTTGGGCGACAATGCGCTCGCCCGCTTCGGTCGTGATGATGTCGTTGCTGCTACGGTCGAACAGGGATACCGACAGCTCTTCCTCCAGCTTTTTGATGGCAATGGAGAGGGTGGGCTGGCTGACAAAGCAGCGTCGTGCGGCACGTCCGAAGTGACGTTCTTGTGCGACGGCTACGATGTAACGCAATTCGGTCAAGGTCATGTGTTAAGCCTTTTTTTGTTCCGGCAGGGTGATGTTCAGCTCAAGAACGTCCAAGCCGTCTTGTTTCTCTTGGGAGATGCGGATGTCGTCCAATGATACGTTGACGTATTTGGACAGGACTTCCAACAACTCTTTACGCAGGGTTGGCAGATAGTCCGGAGCTTGGCCTTCTTGTGCGCGTTCTTGCGCGATGATGATTTGCAGGCGGTCGCGCGCGACTGTGGCGGTTTTCGGCTTTCTGCCGAACAGCATATCGAGCAGTGACATGTATTAACCTCCGAACAGTCGTTTTAAGAAGCTTTTCTTCTCAGCTTCGAGGAAACGCATTTCGCGGTTTTCGCCCAAGAGGCGGGCGATAACGTCTTTGTAGGCTTCTGCTGCTGCGGCATTGTCTTGGTGGATGACAGGTTCGCCGGCGTTGGAAGCTTGTAGAACGTTTTGTGATTCAGGAATCACACCGATCAACGGAATACGCAAGATGTCGCAGATGTCTTGTACAGACAGCATTTCGCCTTTGGCTACGCGCTCAGGGGAGTAGCGGGTAATCAGCAGGTGCTCTTTAACAGTACCGCCTTGTTCGGCTTTGCGGGATTTGCTTTGCAAAATGCCCAGGATGCGGTCGGAGTCGCGGACGCTGGATACTTCCGGATTGGTGGTAATGATGGCTTCGTCGGCAAAGTAGAGTGCCATCAGTGCACCTTGTTCGATACCGGCAGGGGAGTCGCAGATGATGAATTCGAAGCCCATTTTTTCGCTGGCCAGCTCTTTCATCACGTTGTCCACGCCTTCGCGGGTCAGCGCGTCTTTATCGCGGGTTTGCGACGCAGGCAGGATGTAGAGGTTTTCGCAGTTTTTGTCTTTAATCAGGGCTTGATTGAGAGTCGCTTCGCCGTGGATGACGTTGATGAGGTCGTATACGACGCGGCGTTCGCAACCCATAATCAGGTCAAGGTTGCGCAAACCGACGTCGAAGTCAATCACGGCGGTTTTGTGGCCGCGCAGGGCCAGGCCGGTTGCGATGCTGGCGCTGGTAGTGGTCTTGCCTACGCCGCCTTTACCTGAAGTTACTACGATGATTTTGGACACGATATTTCCTTTTTAAGTACTGATGTTTATTCGGCGTCGATTGCGCTGATAACCAGTCGGTTGTCTTGCAATGATACTTGTACGGGTTTTTTGTGCAGATGCTCGGGCAGGTCTTGCTCGAAGTTGCGGTAGATACCGGCAACGGAGACTAATTCGGCCTGCATGGAATGAATAAAGATGCGCGCGTTGGTATTGCCTTTTGCACCGGCCAACGCTCTGCCGCGCATGGGGGCGTAAATATGGATGTTGCCGTCGGCGATAAGTTCCGCACCTTGGCTGACGATGCCGGTGACGATGAGGTCGCCGTTTTCAGCGTAAACCTGCTGGCCGGTACGCACGGGCGTGCTGACCAATACGGTCGGATTGTTGATGACGGTGGCTTGTACGTCTTGCGGCTGCGGTGCTTGGCGGGGGGCAGGCGCTGCCTGTGTGTCGGCTGCCTGGGTGGAGTTGCCTTGTTTGAATACCAAGTGGTAACGCGCCGCCGCTGCCGCCCATGTGTCGCTGGTGTGGTGCAGCCCTAAAATTTGCATGCCGTAACGGGCAAACAGGGAAATCATGCCGCCCAAATCGATGGATTCGGGATGGTCGAAATCTTGTACGTCTAAAATAAAGGGAACGAATTCGTCTTGGGATTGGCCTGCCAGTTGGCGCAGGAATTCTTCCAATTCGGTTAAATCTGCGGTGTGCAGATGGATGGATAAGACGTCCAAACGTGACGTTTTTATGTCGAATGCGGGTTTCATTGTCATGAAATAATAAAATTTTTTAATGACGTAAGTTTACCGTGTAAATCTTGGCTATTCAATCTGTTTGGCCGTCTGAAACCAAAATATTTTGTTTGAACGTTTTTCAGCTGTATTTAGTGTGGTTTTTTGGTGTGAACCCAGGTTTCAGACGGCCTTGGGAAAGGGGTAGCCGTGTGTGTCGATGTCATCGGCGGCGGCCCACGGCGTGTGGATAAGGGTGGACGGCAGGTGCGCCAATTCGGGGACGTAACTGCGGATGTAGCTGCCGTCGGGATCGATTTGATGTGAACGGTGGGCATAGCGGACGGTGGCCGTGTCTTGTGCGGCGAGGTGCCAGTTGGCCTGGTTGAGCGCGGGGTCGGTGCCGGTTTGGACGGAGGCTGTCCACGCAATGCCTTGGTTGGGGTCGAAGTTGAGTGCATGACAGAAATAGTGGGCGCACAGCTGCTGGAGAACGGGGTGTAAGTGACCGGTGGCTTCGAGGCCGCGGATGGCGGCGTCGATGATGGGCACGCCGGTTTGGCCGTGTTGCCAGTATTCGCGTATCGGAGCGGCATCGGTTGTTTCGGGCAGGCGGCGGTGGTAGGCGAGCTGGTAGCAGTAGTCGCGGAAAATGAGCTTGTCCAACCATTCGAAATGTCGGTTTGCCAAGCCTTCGGCAGCCAGCAGGTGCGGGGAAATGCAGCCTGCGGATAGGTAGGCATTGAGGAGGCTGGTGTTTTTTCGTGCCGGAAAATTTTGGGTAATCGGGTAGTGAACCAAATTCTGTTTGAACGCGTGCCATTGCGTTAAGGCTGCGGTTTCGCCGCCCTGTTGATAGGCAGGCAATACCGCGCCGGTATGGGCTGGAAACAGTTGAACGTTTTGTCCGGTTTGAAGAGGCAATTCGGTTTCAGACGGCCTTTGTCCTGAATAAGCCTGCAACCATGCTTGTTTATAGGCGGCAAAATCGGTGTAGGGCAGGCCGTTGGCATCCATGAGGGGGAATTTGGCCAAAATGCCGCGGTCGTTGGCGTGTTGCAGAGTAATGCCTGCCCGGTCGAAATTGTGCCAGAGGTGGTTGTCTTGGCGGATTTCGGCTTCGGTGTAGGCTTCGTCTGTGATGACGGTATGGGCATTGAGCGCAGCAGCCAAGGGGAGGAGGTCTTCGTCGGAAGCGACGACATATAAAGGAATATGGTGCGCCGCCAGACGGGTATGCAGCTCTTGCGCGGCTTGATAGTGGAACAGGCTTTGACGCGGATTGTGGTTTTCAGACGGCCTTTGGCTGACCCAGACGCAGGCGATGGGCAAACCGCTTGCAACGGCGGCATTAAGCGCGGCATTGTCGTGCAGGCGGAGGTTGCGGCGGAACCAGACAAGGACGTGAGCAGATTTCATGAGCATGTTCCGACGAAAAAGGGGAGACCATTTTATCAGAATCAGCCTCATGTATCAGGCCGTCTGAAAAATCTTTTGGTTTGATTTTGCTATATAATTTTGGTTTTAGCAATGAGGTAGCAACCATGACCGAACAAACCGTTTTGGCACTCATTACCTGCCAAACTTATCCCGAACCATCGGACAACCTGAAAACATTGGCGGCATGCTTGGAAACCATGGGCGTGAAAACCGTATTTGATGCGTGGCAAAACCATCCGTCCGCGCCGTTTTTGCTGCCTTTGTGCGCATGGGATTATGCCGCCGAACCCGAAGCCTTCCGCCAATGGCTGGAGCAAGCCGAGCGGGCGGGGCAGCGTTTTATCAATCCGCCCGAGCTGATGGCTTGGAATATGGAAAAGACTTATTTATGTGATTTGGCAGAACGCGGCGCGCAAGTGATTCCCAGCGTGTTCGTTCCGCCGCAAAAAGCCGAATTGACCGACATTTTGAACCAACAAGGATGGACGGAAGCGGTCATCAAACCGGCATTCGGGCAGAGCGGCAAAGGCGTGGTTAAAGTTTATGCAGAAACATTGGACGTGAACATGGCGGATTATCCGCAAGGCGTGATTGTTCAACCTTATATCCGCGAAATCGAAACAGCAGGCGAAACCTCGCTGGTGTTTTTCAACGGCGCATTCAGCCATGCCGTACGCCGTCAGCCGCCACAAGGCGAATGGCGCGCCAACTCGGCCTATGGCGTGTCAGTGTTCGGTATCGAGCCGCCCGAGTTTGCCGTCCGTGCCGCGCAAGACGTACTGGCCGCTTTGCCGCAAATGCCGGTTTACGCTCGAGTGGACGGTACATTGGTCGGCGACACTTTCCTGCTCAATGAATTGGAACTTATCGAACCCGCACTGTATTTGCACACCAGCGAAGGCGCAACGGAACGCTTTGCCCGACTGTTGGCTCAGTTGCTTGGGCAACATTCATCAACCTGACTTTATCAATATAATTAACAAGCCTCAGGCCGTCTGAAAACCATCTTTCAGACGGCCTGAGGCTTTTTTAAAACAAGAGTTGCGTGTTTGTATTTTTCAATAATGTGCCATTTGTCGATTGTGTCATTTTAATTGTTGCAGTCTTAATTGATGGTTGATTAACTTTCATTTGGCATTTTATCTCGGCCGTAGCCTTTGTTTTTAGCGGATTGTAAACAATCCGGCCGGTCTAAATAGATATCTTTTTAGGGTAAAACCTCAAAAATCTTTTTAAAAAGAAAGATATTGTCTTATTGAATATTCTGTGCTGAAATTACAGGACACTACAAAAAGTAGTGCATAAAAAAATAAAACAGACAAAGGAGAAAGCCATGCAATTGTTTTTAGACAATCTCAAAGCCTTTTTCGAAACCATCAGCGGCTGGGTCTGGGGACCTATTATGTTGATGCTGCTGGTCGGTACGGGCATTTTGCTGACCGTTTTGCTGAAAGGCTTGCAGTTCACCATGTTGGGTTATGCGCTGAAACAGGCGTTTGTGCCGTCAAAGAAGCATGAAAACGGCGAAGACCACGAAGGCGATATTTCCCATTTTGCGGCGTTGATGACCGCGCTTTCCGCCACCATCGGTACGGGCAACATCGCCGGTGTGGCGACTGCGGTGGTAACCGGCGGCCCGGGCGCGGTATTTTGGATGTGGATGACCGCCATTTTCGGTATGGCCACCAAATACGGCGAAGGCGTATTGGCGGTGAAATACCGCGTGACCAATTCCAAAGGCGAAATGTCCGGCGGCCCGATGTATTACATTGAAAAAGGTTTGGGCCAAAACTGGAAATGGATGGCCGTCGCGTTTGCGCTGTTCGGCACATTCGCTTCATTCGGTATCGGTAGCTCGGTGCAGTCCAACTCGGTTGCGCAGGCAGTGCAAACCAGCTTCGGCGTCGAACCTGCCTACACCGGCTTGATATTGACCGTATTAACGGCCATTGTACTTTTGGGCGGCATTAAGGGCATCGCCAAAGCCGCGTCTTTTATCGTGCCAGCCATGGCAGTGTTTTATGTAGTAGGCGGTATTGCCATTATCGTGATTAATTCCGATGTGCTGATGCCTGCCGTCAAACTGATTTTCTCCGATGCGTTTAGCGCGCAAGCTGTGGCAGGCGGCGCCATCGGTACGGTCATCCGCTACGGTGTGGCGCGCGGCGTATTCTCCAACGAGGCGGGTATGGGTTCTGCGCCGATTGCCGCCGCAGCCGCGAAAACCGACCACCCCGTCCGTCAGGCTTTGGTTTCCATGACCGGTACGTTTTTGGACACCATCGTTGTCTGCTCGATTACCGGCATCGTGTTGGTCATGGGTCTGCTCGGCGCAGGCGGCGAGTTTGTGAAACCTGAATTGAGCGGCGCGGCGCTGACAACCGTCACTTTCCAAAAAATGCTGCCCGGCATCGGCGGCTGGATTGTGACCATCGGCCTGATTTTCTTTGCCTACTCAACCATTCTCGGCTGGTGTTATTACGGCGAGAAATGCGCGGTTTACGTCTTCGGCGAGAAGTTTGCCGGTTTGTACCGCGTCGGTTATGTTTCTTCGGTTATGCTGGGAACCGTGTTGAGCCTTGATTTGGTGTGGCTGGCTTCGGACACATTCAACGGCTTGATGGCATTGCCTAATCTGATTGCGCTTTTGTTGATGGCGAAAGTCATCGTCAATGAAACGCGCGACTTCAAACAAAAAATCAAAAACGGCGAATTGCCGCATTAATGTCCAAGGCCGTCTGAACCTAAACATTCAGACGGCCCGATGTATATTAAGTTTGTTTTGAAAAAAGTCAGAGGAGGAGAAAAATGAAAGTGCTTGTTTTAGGTGCTGGTGTGGCCGGCGTATCTTCCGCGTGGTATCTGGCAGAGGCAGGACATGAAGTAACGGTCATCGACCGCGCCGAGGGCGTGGCGATGGAAACCAGTTTTGCCAACGCAGGCCAGCTTTCTTACGGCTATACCACGCCTTGGGCTGCACCCGGTATCCCGACCAAAGCGCTGAAATGGCTGTTTAAAAGCCATCCGCCTTTACTGTTTTGCCCTGACGGCAGCCTGTATCAAATCGAATGGCTGTGGCAAATGCTGCAAAACTGCACGGCAGCGCGCTATCAAATCAATAAAGAGCGCATGGTTAGGATTTCCGAATACAGCCGTGAAATGTTCCGCCGTTTTGAAGCGCAAACCGGCATGAATTTTGAAGGGCGTAAAAAAGGGACGTTGCAGATTTTCCGCCAAGCCAAAGAAGTCGAAGCGGCAGAACAAGACATTGCCGTTTTGGAACGCTACGGCGTGCCGTACCGCCGTCTGAAACCCGAAGAATGTGCAGAGTTTGAGCCTGCGCTGGCACGCGTTACCGCCAAAATTGCCGGCGGCCTGCACCTGCCTGCGGACGCGACCGGCGACTGCCATCTTTTCACTGAAAACCTATACAAATTGTGTCAGGAAAAGGGCGTACAGTTCCATTTCAACCAAACCATCCGCCGCATCGAACACAATGGGCAGCGCATCAGCGCAGTCGAAACCGAAAAAGAACGCTTTGAAGCAGATGCCGTTGTCTGCGCGCTCGGCTGCTTCAGCAGGACGGTTTTGGCGCAGTTGGATCTCAATCTGCCGATTTATCCCGTTAAAGGCTATTCCTTGACCCTGCCGGTCACAAATTCCGATGGCGCGCCGGTGTCCACCGTTTTGGATGAAAGCTACAAAGTCGCCATCACGCGCTTTGACAACAGAATCCGCGTCGGCGGCATGGCGGAATTGTCGGGCTACGAAATCAAACTGCCCGAAAAACGCCGCGAAACCTTGGCTTTGGTCGTCAACGATTTGTTCCCAGAAGGCGGCGATTTGAACCAAGCATTGTTCTGGAGCGGACTCAGACCGATGACGCCCGACAGCACGCCGTTAATCGGGCGCACCCGCTTTGAAAACTTATTCCTAAATACCGGCCACGGCACTTTGGGCTGGACCATGTCGCTGGGTTCGGCAAAATTAACTGCCGATATCGTGAGCGGCAAAGACACCGAAATCCGCAGCGATGATTTGAGCCTGTCGCGCTATCAGGCTTAAGCTGGAAAGCGATAAGGTTTAGCGACATTTCAAATTTAAAGGCCGTCTGAAAACTATTTTTCAGACGGCCTTTTGTTTCAAAATCCTGGTATCCAATCAATAAAATAAATAATAACTATTATCATATGCATTAAAAAGTGTTAGTCTGAACCTGTCCCAGCTTTGAGCGCAGGTTTTCTCATGCCCGATTTTTCGATGTCCAATTTGGCCGTTGCCTTTTCCATCACGTTGGCTGCCGGTTTGTTTACCGTATTAGGCAGCGGTTTAGTGATGTTTTCCAAAACGCCCAATCCGCGCGTGTTGTCGTTTGGTTTGGCATTTGCCGGCGGTGCGATGGTGTATGTTTCCCTGACGGAGATTTTCAGCAAATCCAGCGAGGCGTTCGCTGAAATTTATGATAAAGACCACGCGTTTGCGGCGGCGACCATGGCATTTTTGGCCGGGATGGGCGGCATCGCGCTGATTGACCGCCTGGTGCCGAACCCGCATGAAACTTTAGATGCGCAAGACCCGTCGTTTCAAGAAAGCAAACGCCGCCATATCGCGCGAGTCGGCATGATGGCGGCGTTTGCGATTACGGCGCACAATTTTCCCGAAGGCTTGGCGACGTTTTTTGCCACCTTGGAAAATCCGGCGGTCGGGATGCCTTTGGCCTTGGCGATTGCCATCCATAATATTCCGGAGGGCATTTCCATTGCCGCACCGGTTTATTTTGCCACCCGAAGCCGTAAGAAAACGGTATGGGCGTGTCTGCTATCAGGCTTGGCCGAGCCTTTGGGGGCGGCTTTGGGCTATTTGGTTTTGCAGCCGTTTTTATCGCCTGCCGTGTTTGGTTCGGTATTCGGCGTGATAGCCGGCGTGATGGTGTTTTTGGCGTTGGACGAGCTGCTGCCGGCCGCCAAACGCTATTCAGACGGCCATGAAACCGTTTACGGCCTGACGACGGGTATGGCGGTGATTGCCGTCAGTTTGGTATTATTCCGTTTTTAAAACCCGTATGCCAAAGGCCGTCTGAAATGATTCAGACGGCCTTTTTGCGTTATAATCCGCACATCAAAAATAACCTTAATTTCACAAAGTTCCATCATGTTAGACAAATACAATCCAGCCGAAATCGAATCCAAACATTATCAAAACTGGGAAAAGCAGGGCTATTTCCAACCCGATATGGATTTGACGAAACCGTCTTTCTCCATCCAACTGCCGCCGCCCAACGTAACCGGCACGCTGCACATGGGCCATGCCTTCAACCAAACCATCATGGACGGCCTGACCCGCTACTACCGTATGAAAGGCTGCAACACCGCCTGGATTCCGGGCACAGACCACGCGGGCATCGCCACGCAAATCGTGGTCGAGCGCCAGCTTTCCGCGCAAAACGTATCCCGTCATGACTTGGGCCGCGAAAAATTCTTGGAAAAAGTGTGGGAATGGAAAGAAGTTTCCGGCGGTACGATTACCCAACAAATGCGCCGCGTGGGCTGCTCTGCCGACTGGACGCGCGAGTATTTCACGATGGACGACGTGCGCGCCGAAACCGTGACCGAAGTGTTCGTGCGCCTGTTTGAGCAAGGCTTGATTTACCGCGGCAAACGCTTGGTGAACTGGGATCCGGTATTGGGTACCGCAGTGTCTGATTTGGAAGTGGAAAGCGTGGAAGAACAAGGCTCTATGTGGCACATCCGCTATCCGCTGGCGGACAATCCTGCCGAAGCCGTGATCGTGGCGACTACCCGTCCCGAAACGCTGCTGGGCGACGTGGCCGTAGCCGTCAATCCTGAAGACGAACGTTACACCCACTTAATCGGCAAAGAATTAATCCTGCCGCTGACCGGCCGCACCATCCCCGTGATTGCTGACGAATACGTTGAAAAAGACTTCGGCACCGGCTGCGTGAAAATCACGCCTGCGCACGACTTCAACGACTACGAAGTCGGCAAGCGCCACGACACGCGCCTGATTAATGTGTTCGACTTGGAAGCCAAAGTGCTGGCAAACGCCGAAGTGTTCAACTTCAAAGGCGAAGCGCAACAAGGTTTTGCCCTGCCTGAAAAATATGCAGGCTTGGACCGCTTTGCCGCGCGCAAACAAATGGTTGCCGATTTGCAGGAACAAGGTTTCTTGGTCGAAATCAAACCGCACACGCTGATGACGCCGAAAGGTGACCGTACCGGCTCAGTGATTGAGCCGATGCTGACCAGCCAATGGTTTGTCGCTATGTCCGCCACGCCAAAAGGCGGCGAGCCTGACAGCGAATTCAAAGGTTTGAGCCTTGCCGACAAAGCCAAAAAAGCCGTCGACAGCGGCGCGGTACGCTTTATCCCTGAAAACTGGGTCAACACCTACAACCAATGGATGAACAACATCCAAGACTGGTGTATTTCACGCCAACTGTGGTGGGGTCATCAAATCCCTGCGTGGTATGACAACGAAGGCAATGTGTACGTTGCCCGCAATCAGGAAGAAGCCGAAAAACAAGCCGGCAAAACCGGTTTGACCCGCGAAGAAGACGTATTGGACACATGGTTCTCCTCCGCGCTCGTGCCGTTTTCCACGCTCGGCTGGCCGTCTGAAACCGACGAACTCAAAGCCTTCCTGCCGTCCAACGTCTTGGTCACCGGCTACGAAATCATCTTCTTCTGGGTGGCGCGCATGATTATGATGACCACCCACTTCACCGGCAAAGTACCGTTTAAAGACGTGTACATCCACGGCATCGTGCGCGACCACGAAGGCAAAAAAATGTCCAAATCCGAAGGCAACGTCATCGACCCTGTGGATTTGATCGACGGCATCGACTTGGAAAAACTGCTGGTGAAACGTACCACCGGCCTGCGCAAACCCGAAACCGCGCCGAAAGTGGAAGAAGCAACCAAAAAACTCTTCCCTGAAGGCATTCCGAGCATGGGCGCGGACGCATTGCGCTTCACCATGGCGAGCTACGCCAGCCTCGGCCGCAGCGTCAACTTCGACTTCAAACGCGCCGAAGGCTACCGCAACTTCTGCAATAAATTGTGGAACGCCACCAATTTCGTGTTGATGAACACCGAAGACAAAGACTGCGGTCAAGACGAAATGCAGCCGTTGGCGTTTACCTTTGCCGACCAATGGATTATCGGCAAACTGCAACAAGCCGAAGCCGCTGTTGCCGAAGCCTTTGAAACCTACCGCTTCGACCTTGCCGCACAAACGCTGTACGAATTCGTGTGGAACGAATATTGCGACTGGTACATCGAGCTGGCAAAAGTGCAAATCCAAACCGGCTGCCCGACAACCCAGCGCACCACACGCCGCACCCTCGTGCGCGTACTCGAAACCATCCTGCGCCTGCTGCACCCAATCATGCCTTTCATTACCGAAGAGCTGTGGCAGGTCGTTGCGCCTCTGGCGAATGCCAAAACCGCCGACAGCATCATGTTGGCCGCCTATCCGCAAGCCGATAAAGAAAAAATCGTTCAGACGGCCTTCGATAAAATGGCCGCATTGAAAGACTTGGTGGAAGAAGTGCGCAAACTGCGCGGCGAAATGGGTATCGCGCCAAACGTCAAAGCACCGCTCTTCGTCGAAGGCAGCGCAGAACTCGAAGGCCTGCTCAAATACCTGCCGTCGCTGACCCGACTGACCGAAGCCAAACTGGTGGACAGCCTGCCCGAAGCGGAAGACGCACCTGTCGCCGTCTGCAACGGCGCGCGCCTGATGTTGAAAGTCGAAATCGACAAATCCGCCGAAACCGCCCGTTTGAGCAAAGAAGCTGAGAAGCTGCAAAAAGCCTTGGACAAACTCAATGCCAAACTCTCCAAACCCGGCTACACCGAAAAAGCCCCGGCGCATTTGGTGGAAAAAGACAAAGCCGATTTGGCGGAATTGGAAGACAAAATGGCGAAAGTTCAAACTCAGTTGGCGAAGTTGAAAAACTGATTTTGATTGAATAGACAAGGCCGTCTGAAAACCTGAAACCACGGTTTTCAGACGGCCTCATCAAAAGGAAATCAGATTATGGACTACATCGTGCCTATATTGCTCATCGTCGCCATCGTCGTACTTCATATTCATACCTGCTTTACCGAAGCCGTCCACCTCAACAAATGGCGGCCATGGCTGATTATTCTACTGTTGATTCTGACCGGCACTTGGTTTATCTACTTCGTCAGCCGTACCGCGCTGATAAAGCTGGGTGTCCAGCTGGTGCTGATTGCCGTCCTCGTGCTTTACATCTCTTGAACGTCCGCCTGCGACAGAATACCCGCAAAGGCCGTCTGAAAATGCAGCTTCAATGTCGTTGCAACTTTTCAGACGGCCTCTTTTAAGAAAGGAAATAGATGAAACTCTTTATTTGGCCGGTACTTTTATCCGCAACAACCGCCCTGGCTTCTCCGATTGTCGGTACATGGCATTGCGTTGGCTCTGATGAAAACATTCACAGTGATACAAAAGTTGAATATCTTCAGGACGGCAGTTTCCGTGGCGACGCTAAGCTCAAAGTGGACGATGACGGCAATGTTTTGGCATATCATGTTGTCGGTGGGGGTAAATGGCGTTTTGCGAACAATGCCTTAACTCAAAGCCAAATCAAGTACAGCGAAGTTTCACGACTCCACAGCCCTGAAACATTGGCATGGTTGGAAGAATCAGAAGACGGCCAATTCTTGGAAAGCATGATATACACCGGATTGGTCGCGCAGATGGACAAGCCCGGTGAAGACGAGGTTTATCAAATGGATAAAACAGGCAAATTGGTGTCTGAGGATGGAACTTCCCGTGAGGTATGCACGAAAGTGAAGTAAAAAGTAATCATAGGTCAGATAGGTTTGTCTGATTGATGGCTGAGATAACAAAGGCCGTCTGAAACTTAAATTTCAGACGGCCTTTTTCTTTTTTTAATCAATCAAATTCAATCAAACCAAACGATCTGACTTTCATCCACGCTGATGCGGATTTCCTGTCCGGTTTGCGGTTTGTCCGTATCGTGGTCGGCGTGGGGATACCAAATCAAATCGCCGTATTGCGGATGGGCGAGGGTAAGGCGTGTGCCTTCGGCGAGGGGGACGGCTTCGCTGATGCGGACGGCTGTACCGTTCGGGTCGAATCGGATGGCGTGTTGGGGGATGTAGCGTGTGTCGCCGGTGTTGGCCAAACCGAGCAGCAGTGCGGCTTGGGCATTGACGGGGCGGCGGATAAGGGTTTCCGGCGTGCCGTGTTGGAGGATGCGGCCTTCGTGCATGATGGCGATGGTGTCGGCCATGGTGCAGGCTTCCTCGGCGGAGTGGGTCACGAGGATGGCGGGGATGTTTTGACTGCGGATGCGTTCGGCGGTCAGGGTGCGCAGGTGGTGGCGCAGGTGGGTGTCGAGGCTGGAGAAGGCTTCGTCCAAGAGCAACAGCGACGGGCGCGTGATGAGGGCGCGTGCAAGGGCGAGGCGTTGCTGTTCGCCGCCGGAGAGGCTTTCGGGTTTGCGTTGCGCTTCGTGTTCCAAACCGATGTCGCGCAAGGCCTGCATGGATTGTTCTTCGATTTCGGCTTTGGGCAGACGGCGCATTTTGAGGCCGAAGCCGACGTTATCGAGGGCGGTTAAATGCGGCAAAAGGGCGTAGTCTTGAAACATCAGCGAGATATTGCGTTTTTCAGACGGCATGTCGGTGATGTTGTCGCCGTTGAGCCAGACTTCGCCGCTGTCTGGACGCACCAGGCCGACGATGGTTTTGAGCAGGGTGGATTTGCCGCAGCCGGAGCGGCCGAGTACGGCGAGGATTTCGCCTGCTTCGACGTTTAGGTTGATGTCTTGGGCAACGGTTTTGCTGCCGAAGCGTTTGTTGATGTTTTTGAGTTGCAACATGGTTTCAGACGGCCTTTAAAAATGGGGTCGGCAACGGATGCTGTCGAGCCATGCGGACAGCGGATGTTTGGGGTCGATCAGGCCGTATCGACGGCAGGCTTCGATCGTGACCAGCTGGGCATCGTGCATCATGTGTCCACCCAACATGGCATCAAGCAGGGTGGGGAAGTCCATCAGTTCAAAACCGGCGACTTCGCCGTCTTGGTTGGTGGGCTGGAAGCCTTCGGGCAGGACGATGTCGAAGATATACAGGATTTCGTTGTGGACACCGCGATTAACGGGGCGCAAACTATATATTTGGGCAGTCGGTCGGATATGGGGTGTTAACGAAGCGGGAATGCCGGCTTCTTCTTCGCCTTCACGGCAGACGGCTTCAGACGGCCTCTCGCCGCTGCTGATGCCGCCGCCGGTCAGGTTGTCGAGTTTGTTCGGATCGACGGCTTTGTGCGGACTGCGGCGGCCTATCCAAAAGCGCAAACCGTCTTTTGTTTCGACCAATCCGTTCAAATGCACTGCCTGACTCATCAGACCGAACGGACGGAAGGCGGCGCGTTCGAGTGCGCATAAAGGCTTGCCCGACTGGTCGCAGATGTCAAACTTTTCACCGCGCCAACCTTTGAGCCAACCGCACTCGCGCCATTGTTGCGCCAGCGTTTGCAAACTGTCGCCCATTTCCGGCCAGCTGTCTGTTTTCAAATTCAGGCCGTCTGAAAGGGTCGACTGCCTGCCTGTCCAATCTTGCCCGAGGCGTTCGCGCCATAACGGGTTCAGACGGCCTAAAGGCAGGCCGTTGAGATACAGAATGCACCAATCGTCGGATGCGCCATAGCTTGTCTGCGCCCAATCCCACAATGCGTCGTGGACATCGGGGGTGAATACCTGTTCAAAACGGAAAGACTGAGACATGGCACATCCTCCAAAAGAACTAAAGATACGTCGATTTTAGCCGTTTACGGCGAATTTGCAAAACGACCATACCCCTTGAAAACCGCTATAATAGAGTAAACCATCCGAAACGAGCACATCATCATGAGTGAATTGACCGATATCCTTTCCTACAACCAACATTTCGTTGAATCGGGAGAGTACGAAAAATATTTCACCAACAAATACCCCGGCCGCGAGCTGGCCATTCTTTCCTGCATGGACGCACGCATTATCGAATTGTTGCCCAATGCCTTGGGCTTGAAAAACGGCGATGCCAAGCTCATCAAAAACGCCGGCGCGCTGGTGACCCACCCTTGGGGTTCGGTAATGCGCAGTTTGTTGGTGGCCGTATTTGAACTCAAAGTCAAAGAAATCATGGTCATTGCCCACCACGACTGCGGTATGCGCGGATTACACGCCGAAGAGTTCCTCCAACGCGTACACGACAGCAATATCCCCGACGACCGTATCGAAACCCTGCGCAATGCCGGTATCGATTTGGACGGCTGGCTGACCGGTTTTGACAACGTTGAAGACAGCGTGCGCCATACCGTTGAGCTGATTCGCAAACATCCGCTGATGCCCGACAACATCGCCATCCACGGCTTGGTCATCCACCCGACCACAGGCAAGCTCAACCTGATTGTTGACGGCAGCCTGCCTGCTTCAGACGGCCAAAACATCTAACTCAGATACCACCACGAAATGAAAAACATCGGATTATTCGGCGGCACGTTTGACCCCATCCACAACGGCCACCTCCACATCGCCCGCGCCTTTGCCGACGAAATCGGTTTGGACCTTGTCGTCTTCCTGCCGGCAGGCGACCCGTACCACAAAGACAGCACGCGCACGCCGGCACAAGAGCGCCTTAATATGGTCGAACTCGCCATCGCCGACGAGCCGAAATTCGCCGCCAGCGACTGCGACATCGTCCGTGACGGCGCGACCTATACGTTTGACACCGTCCAAATCTTCCGCCAGCAGTTTCCCGGCGCGCAACTGTGGTGGCTGATGGGCAGCGACAGCCTGATGCAACTGCACACATGGAAAAAATGGCAAACCCTCGTGCGCCAGACCCATATCGCCATCGCCATGCGACAGGGCGACAACCTCAACAAAACCCCGCGCGAATTGCACGCATGGCTCGGCGAAGCCCTGCAAAACGGCAGCGTCCGCATCCTCAACGCGCCGCTGCACAACACCAGCTCCACCCAAATCCGTGCCAATCTCGCCAAAACCCACCATTCAGACGGCCTGCCACAACCCGTTGCACAATACATCCGCCAACACAAACTCTATGAAAAATAGCGTTTATTCAGGCAGATAAGCTATAATGCCGTCTGAAAACATTTCAACTAGGAAAATAATGAACGAACAAGAATTGCAAGACCTGCAAAAAATGGTCGAAGTGGCCGTAAACGCCCTCGAAGACATTAAAGCTAAAGACATCTCTGTTTTGGAAACCCAAGACAAAACCTCCCTGTTCGCCCGCATGATTATTGCCAGCGGCGACAGCACACGCCAAGTCAAAGCACTGGCGAACAACGTTGCCGTCGATTTGAAAGAAGCCGGTTTCGAAATCCTCAGCACCGAAGGCGACAGCGGCGAATGGACGCTTGTTGACGCAGGCGACCTCGTTGTCCACGTCATGCTCCCTGCCGTGCGCGACTTCTACGATATCGACACCTTGTGGGGCGGAGAAAAACCGAGTTTCCACGCCGGTATGCAAAAACCTTGGCACGCCGCCGACTAAAACGGTTTATCCATACAAAGGCCGTCTGAAACTTGAAAGCAAGCAAGTTTCAGACGGCCTTTTGCTATAATTCCATTCTTTTCACATTATTTAATTCATTGCACCATCATGCCGCATCCCGATTTCGCCCAAACCCTCTCAAAAGACCGCCATTTTCTGCGATCTGCCTTTAAAAACCCCAATAAATACGGCGGCTTGGCCAAGGTTGAGGAAAAATATAAAAAATCGCACGACCTCTATCTGCAACGCCTGTCCAAACTGCCCAAGCCCGAATTTGACAACACGCTGCCCGTTCACGAAAAACTCGACGAAATCAAAAAAGCCATTGCCGAGAATCAGGTAACGATTATTTGCGGCGAAACCGGTTCGGGCAAAACCACGCAGTTGCCCAAGATTTGTTTGGAACTCGGACGCGGGGCGGCAGGATTGATCGGGCATACCCAGCCGCGCCGTTTGGCCGCGCGTTCCGTGGCGGAGCGGATTGCTGAAGAGCTGAAATCCGAAATCGGCAGCGCGGTCGGCTATAAAGTACGCTTTACCGACCACACCTCGCGCGATGCCTGCGTCAAGCTGATGACCGACGGCATCCTGTTGGCGGAAACCCAGACCGACCGTTATCTCGCCGCCTACGACACGATTATCATTGACGAAGCGCACGAACGCAGCCTGAACATCGACTTCCTCTTGGGCTATTTGAAACAACTGCTGCCGCGCCGCCCCGATTTGAAAGTCATCATCACCTCGGCAACGATAGACGCAGAACGCTTCTCCCAACACTTCAACGGCGCCCCCGTTTTAGAAGTGAGCGGACGGACGTATCCCGTCGAAATCCTCTACCGACCGCTGACCAGCAAAGACGAAGACGACGCAGAAGTTGAGCTGACCGACGCGATTGTTGATGCAGCCGACGAATTGGCACGCTATGGCGAAGGCGATATTTTGGTGTTTCTGCCAGGCGAACGCGAAATCCGCGAAGCCGCCGAAGCCCTGCGCAAATCCACGCTGCGCCGCAACGACGAAATCCTGCCCCTGTTTGCACGCCTGTCGCACGCCGAGCAGCACAAAATCTTCCACCCCTCCGGCGCAAAACGCCGCATCGTGCTGGCGACCAACGTCGCTGAAACCTCGCTCACCGTGCCGGGCATCAAATACGTCATCGACACCGGCCTCGCGCGCGTCAAACGCTATTCCGCACGGGCGAAAGTGGAGCAGCTTCATGTCGAAAAAATCTCCCAAGCCGCCGCCCGCCAACGCTCCGGCCGCTGCGGCCGCGTCTCCGCAGGCGTATGTATCCGACTGTTTTCAGAAGAAGATTTCAACAGCCGCCCCGAATTTACCGACCCAGAAATCGTCCGCAGCAACCTCGCCGCCGTCATCCTGCGTATGGCATCACTGAACTTGGGCGACGTAGCAGCATTCCCATTTTTAGAAATGCCCGATTCGCGGTATATCAATGACGGGTTTCAGGTGTTGTTGGAATTGGGGGCGGTGGAGGCCGTCTGAAAAGTAAAGCCCTTAGTTTGCATTGGTAAACCCAAATATCTCAGACGGTATTGGGTTTTGTATCAGTCTTCAAAAAGACTTACTCAGAAAGCAACATTTTTTAACTGACAGTCAAAAAATGTTGCACTTAAAAAGCGTGTCTGCTATTATGCCAACCTGTGGACGAGCTGCAATCGGCTCGATGCATTTCAAAAGATAATAATCTGATGTACCGAACATGACAGTGGCACTTTCGTGTCGTTTACCCTAAAAGGTAAACTACTTCCTCGTTCTGATTAGGAATGGGTAGCCAAAGCAAAGTTAGCAACCTAAGCCTAAAAAAATCAAATAAACGACTGGAAGCTGCTTATTGCATTGAACGCAATGCAATAAGCAGCAATATGAAAGCAACCTGTGCTATCCATACTATTTCTTAACAGTTCGGTATTGTTTGACGACTGGGCAATGTCGCCCTGTTAAACGAAAGATTTATTATGAAAATTCTTTTGAAAAATACCATTGATACTTTGAAACAGTTGAAAATGGAAATGCATGATGGTATGGATAGCAGCACACAAGCAAAACTAGACCAAGTTATTCAGGATTTAGAACAGCATAATGATTTAACAAAATCTAAATTGCTGCAAATTTTGGGAGAAATTTTGGAGTGGTTGCCGGTAATTCGCGGCATTATGCAATTACTGGATAAATAGTAGGCTTGGGTGCAACAGGTTGCTTTTTATTATTCTATGATAAGGAGCTAGATAATGAATATTGGTAGGGCGATTAAATTATGTCGCAACCAAAAAGGATTTACCAAAACTAAACTGGCAGAAAATTCTGGATTATCAGTTTCTTATTTAACGCTGTTAGAACAGGGTAAGCGAGACCCAAATTTATCTACACTTGAAAAAATCTGTCTAGCTTTACAAATTCCATCAACGGTTTTAATGTTTTTGGCAGCAGATGCAGATGAAAAAGCTGGTATGAGTACAGAATTATCAGAAAAATTATCAGCATTGGCTTTATCTGCAATTGGTGACAATGATGAATAAACCTGTTTCTTTTTGCTATCCACACAAACCCATAGCCAGTTTAGAAAAACTGGCTATTTGCTTGGGCATTACATTAGAAGAGTTGTTTTATTTACGGCAATATTCTGATTCATTCTATTTCTTGCATGAGCATAAATTAAAACCTGATGGTACTTTTCGGGATACCTATAATGTTCGTGATAGATTAAAAATTATTCACGAAAAAATTGCTAAAAAATTTTTCAAAATATTGAATTACCCCGAATATTTGCAAGGAGGAATTCAAAAACGCAGCAGTATAACTAATGCTAAAGAACACATCGGAATGAACATTCTCATTAAAGAAGACATTTCTAATTTTTTTCCAAGTATCAGCAAAAAAATAGTTCATCAAGTATGGACTGGATTTTTCCACTTTCCTCATGATGTTGCCGATTGCTTAGCTGAATTGGTAACTTATCAAGGATACTTGGTGCAGGGAAGTAAGGTTAGTGGCTTTTTGTGTAATTTGATTTGGTGGCAGCGTGAAGCAGATTTGGTTGCTGAATTTCAAAAACAAGGACTTGTTTATACCAGGTTTGTTGATGATGTAACGGTTTCTACCAAAAGGAATTTAAGCAAAGCAGAAATGCAAAAAATTATCAGTAAAATTTATTCACTCTTTCATAGTGTTGATGCAAAACCTAATCGAAAAAAGCACAAGGTTATGCATAAAGGTCACCAGCAAACTGTGAATAATATGAATGTTTCAGTAGACAAGCCAACACTACCAAAAGAAAAACGAAAAGAAATTCGCTCCATAGTTTTTAAATGCGAACAGGCCTTTAAACATAAGGAAATACATGTTACCACTTATGAAAAACTGTTTAATTCAGCAAAAGGCAAGGTACTTTATTTAAAACAATTTCATATAGCACAAGCCGAACAATTATTACAACGATTGGAGAATATACAACCAAAATACTTTTAGTAGTCTAAAAATGCTTAAATGCCTATCTGAAAAATAAAAGACCGTCTAAAAAACGGCCGAGAATTGATGTCCGACCTAGAATCATGCAGAACACAAAAAACAACTACAACACACCCTCCACCCCCCATAGGCAGCCTACCCCATACAAATAAACCAGACCTACCTAAAAGTCACTCACTCTACCGCCTGATCAGACTCAGCGAATAAACGGCACATCTACTCAGTAACACAAAATTTACTTACATTTTGTCGTTTACTTTCCTGTTTTTGAAAATGCCCGATTCGCGGTATATCAATGATGGTTTTCAGGTGTTGTTGGAATTGGGGGCGGTGGAGGCCGTCTGAAAATAAGTAGGGCAGGCATTTATGTCTGACGAAAACCGGAGAACGCCAACATAATTACTTTATCATACAAATATTGAAGGAATAGTAAATGAGCGATATTTTAGAAAAACTCAGCAACGGATTATTACAGAGATTGATGAGACTCGAATGGTTTTTGGCATCATTGCTGATAATTTCATTTTTCGATATGTATTTAAATTTAAGACATGGATTTTCTATTACAGCACTTTTAAATAAACAGAAAAATTTAGACCTGTACAGCATTTTTGAATCTGTTATCCTTTTTTCTTTTATTTTTTCTGTAATTGTTCCTATTATTCAAGGAATTTATTTTTCTGTTATCTTAACTATTCTATCAAAACTTAATATTTATATGTTTGAAAACGAAAATACAGATTATAGAAAATCATTGTACCGATTAAGAAGAAAAGCAGTGAAAGAAAATAATTCTGTATTATGGAGTGCTTATCAAGAAGAAAAAGCAAATTTACAAAAAATAAACTTTATTTTTTCTGCAACATGGGGAATTCTCATTTTTTCGATCCTAGGTTGCTTTGGAAAGTCTGGTAAATCCATATTGATAGATATCGTGATAATACTGAATTCCGTTGCAGAAAATAATATTTTATTAGGCATGGTTATATATTTTTTATTTTTTATAATATCTTTTTGGTGTTTTTCCATATTGCAGCGTTCCTTTTATTTGCGTGAAGACATATTGCCATATTGGGAAGATGACAAAAAAGCTAACTCCTAATTTTTTGTTGGGCACAAATACCCGACACAATCCGACAAACAACAAAACCGTTTCAGACGACCTCATTCTTGAAAAACAATCTGTAAACAGATAGCTGCTGAAGAATACCGTTGCCGAGTCCCCAAACCCAGCCCGCAACTTTTATTGTGAACTTCCCATTATGAAAAAATCCCTTTTCGTTCTCTTTCTGTATTCATCCCTACTTACTGCCAGCGAAATCGCCTATCGCTTTGTATTCGGGATTGAAACCCTGCCGGTTGCGAAAATTGCGGAAACGTTTGCGCTGACATTTGTAATTGCTGCGCTGTATCTGTTTACGCGTTATAAGGCGACACGTTTGTTGATTGCGGTGTTTTTCGCGTTCAGCATTATTGCCAACAATGTGCATTACGCGGTTTATCAAAGTTGGATGACGGGTATTAACTATTGGCTGATGCTGAAAGAAGTTACCGAAGTCGGTAGCGCGGGCGCGTCGATGTTGGATAAGTTGTGGCTGCCTGTGTTGTGGGGTGTGGCGGAAGTCGTGTTGTTTTGCAGCCTTGCCAAGTTCCGCCGTAAGACGCATTTTGCCGCCGATATATTGTTTATTGCGGCGATGTTGCTGATTTTTGGACGTTCATTCAGTACGACGCAGGAACACGGTATTTCGCCCAAGCCGACATACAGCCGCATCAAAGCCAATTATTTCAGCTTCGGCTATTTTGTCGGGCGTGTATTGCCGTATCAATTGTTTGATTTAAGCAAGATTCCTGTTTTCAAACAACCTGCGCCAAGCAAAACCGGACAAGGCAGTGTTCAAAATATCGTCCTCATCATGGGCGAAAGCGAAAGCGCGGCGCATTTGAAACTGTTTGGCTACGAACGTGAAACTTCGCCGTTTTTAACCCAGCTTTCGCAAGCCGACTTTAAGCCGATTGTGAAACAAAGCTATTCCGCCGCGTTGATGACGGCTGTGTCCCTGCCCAGCTTTTTTAATGCGATACCGCATGCCAACGGCTACGAACAAATCAGCAGCGGCGATACCAATATGTTCCGCCTTGCCAAAGAGCAGGGCTATGAAACGTATTTTTACAGCGCGCAGGCGGAAAACGAGATGGCGATTTTGAACTTAATCGGTAAGAAATGGATAGACCATCTGATTCAGCCGACGCAGCTTGGCTACGGCAACGGCGACAATATGCCTGATGAGAAGCTGCTGCCGCTGTTCGACAAAATCAATTTGCAGCAGGGCAAGCATTTTATTGTGTTGCACCAACGCGGTTCGCACGTCCCATACGGCGCATTGTTGCAGCCGCAAGATAAAGTATTCGGCGAAGCCAATATTGTGGATAAGTACGACAACACCATTCATAAAACCGACCAAATGATTCAAACCGTATTCGAGCAGCTGCAAAAGCAGCCTGACGGCAACTGGCTGTTTGCCTATACCTCCGATCATGGCCAGTATGTGCGCCAAGATACCTACAATCAAGGCACGGTGCAGCCTGACAGCTATCTTGTGCCGCTGGTGTTGTACAGCCCGGATAAGGCCGTGCAACAGGCTGCCAACCAGGCTTTTGCACCTTGCGAGATTGCCTTCCATCAGCAGCTTTCAACATTCCTGATTCACACGCTGGGCTACGATATGAAGGTTTCAGGTTGTAGCGAAGGTTCGGTAACGGGCAATCTGATTACAGGCGATGCAGGCAGCTTAAACATTCGCGACGGTAAGGCGGAATATGTTTATCCGCAATAAGCGGCGTGAAAAACAATAAAGACAAATTATCTTATTTATCTTGCGGTAGGTTTAAATTTTAGCTAGAATAGAAGAGATGTATATCAATAAGTCTCACAATATATTTTAAGCAAAATATTTGCTTGGGGCTATTGCCCTAATAGGAAAGCATGTACCAGGTGGGCTTCGCCCATTACTGATGTTGTAAAATTAGAAATAGGGAAATATTCAAACTTTTATTGGTTCTATTTGGTGAGAAATCATTGTTGGAGATAGCGCTTAATCCATCATTGATGAATAGGGCTCTAATGTACATTAGGTTTGGGCAATTGAAAATTGTTAGGTATTTCCCAAGCTGGAGAAGGACGCTTTTCCAGAGCGGCAGCCGTTCAGGCTGCCTTTTTTTTAGGATAATTATGGATATTTTGTTTGCTCCTGCTGTACCTGCATGTGCATATAGGCAAGAAGAGAGTTTGTTCAAACCAAAATTAAGCCACTCCAAATCATACGAATGGTTTAATAGCCCGCTATTTAAGATTCGGTATGAAAAAGCATTATTTGTAGTTCTGAGGACAACAGATAAGATATTCTTTATTATTGATAATAAGAACATTTATTATAATATGATTGAGACAAAAGGGAGAGTATGTCATACGCCTTGTTATGAATTAAAAGGGCTTCATTCTCGTTTAGCTCAATTTTTAGTACGTATAAAAAAGCCTAGGTATCTTTATTCTGGAGTAAAAGGTTTATCTTATTTGGATAATGCCCGTGTGCATTCGGTTTATTATGAAACATTCAAAACGGATATTTTGGGGTTTTATTCGGCTACAACTCAAGCTATTGTTTTTAAATTTTTTAGAAATAAAATGCAATGTAGCCATAAGGTTGCTAATATTTTAGCAGAATTATGTACACTAGAAGGAAAGTTACCAACCGGCAGTCAGCTTAGTATGATTCTAGCCTTTTGGGCAAATTCAGATATGTTTGAGCAGTTAAACCAACTTGCTCAAGAACATCATTTGGTAATGACAGTTTATGTTGACGATATTACATTTTCGGGTGCAAAAATTCCTGCTGGGTTTCGTCAACAAGTCGCACAGATAATGTCAGAGCATGGTCATACCATGAATAAAAAGAAAACACGACTATATCAGGCTAATTCTCATAAAGAAATTACAGGTTTGATTATTAATAGAGCTGGTGACAGTCCTATTCCTCCTAATCGATTTTATTTAAAGTTACACAATAAATTAGCAGAATTTAATCAAATTTATGCTGAAATAAAAAATGGTAAATCCAAAATGGAAGAAGATACTTTAAGACAATTAATTAATCATCTGATTGGTCTATTAAATTATGCTTCTCAATTTGATAAAAAATATAAGCTGGTAAAAAAGCATATTCAGAAGCAGCATGATGATTTAATTCAATGTCTACAAAAACAAGGGGAAGAAAAACGAGGTTTTTGTATAGAATTTACACCAGTTGCACCATAGGTTTGACTACACTCTTCAATAAATATGCAAGATAGATTCTTACAAAAATACCACCTGACCAAACTCGGCGAACAAATGGCGCGTCTGCCTATCGACCCGAAAATCGCGCGCATTTTGCTGGCGGCGAAGAAACACGACTGCATGGCGGAAATATTGGTGATTGCGTCCGCGCTGTCGATTCAAGACCCGCGCGAGCGGCCGCTGGAAGCGCGTGATGCCGCGGCCAAGGCGCATGAACGCTTTACTGACAAGCAATCTGACTTTCTTGCCTATCTGAATATTTGGGACAGCTTCCAGCGCGAGCGCGACAAAGGTTTGTCCAACAAGCAGCTGGTGCAGTGGTGTCGTCAATATTTCCTGTCACACCTGCGTATGCGCGAATGGCGCGAGCTGCACCACCAGCTTGCCCAAACCGCGATTGAAATGGGTTTGACCACCAAAGAAGCTGCGTTTAGGCAACCTCCTACCCAAGAACAATTAAGGCCGTCTGAAAGTCAAGGCGACCAAGATTTGGCGGCCAAGCTCAAACAAAAACAACTGGATAAGAAACAACACCGCGCCCAAATCCGCGCCGCCAAAGAAGCGGGCTACGAACAAATCCACCGCGCCCTGCTGACCGGCCTTATCGCCAACGTCGGTATGAAATCGCCCGACGGCAACGATTATACCGGCGCGCGCGGCAGCCACTTCCACCTTTTCCCCGCCTCAGCCCTGTTCAAAGCCAAACCCAAATGGGTGATGGCGGCAGAATTGGTTGAAACCACGCGCCTTTACGCGCGCGATGTCGCCGTTATCCAGCCCGAATGGATAGAGCAGGAAGCGCCGCATCTCGTCCGCTATCATTATTTCGAGCCGCACTGGGAACAAAAACGCGGCGAAGTTGTCGCCAGCGAACGCGTGACGCTTTACGGCCTGACCGTATTGCCGCGCCGCCCCGTGTCTTACGGCAAAGTTGCGCCCGAAGAAGCGCGCGAAATCTTTATCCGCGGCGCATTGGTGGCGCAGGAAAGCAATCTTCAGACGGCCTTTTTTGCACACAATAAAAAGCTGATTAAAGAAATTACCGAACTCGAACACAAATCGCGCAAGCAAGACGTATTGGTCGATGACGAAGCCCTGTTTGCGTTTTATAACGAACGCCTGCCCGAGATGGTGTGGAAAGACGCGAAAGGCGGCGTTTGGGGAAGCGAAGAGGGCGGACAAACCCAGTCGGACAAGACGGCAGATCAAAACGGACAAGCAAACCAGCGCAACGCAGGGCGTGTGGCGCAAGTCGCGCACGCGGATTCCAACGATGCGGACAACCGCGAGCGTGAACCGAGTTCACATACCCGGCAAAATGTTTCAGACGACCCCAAACCCAAAAAGCAGCCCGTATCCCCAAAAGGCCGTCTGAAACCTTTACCCCTTGCCGATATCCGCACCTTTGAAGCCTGGCTCAAAACCGCCGAGCGCGACAATCCGCGTCTGCTGTTCCTCAGTCGCGACGATCTGATGCAACACGCCGCCGCGCACATTACCGAAGAGCAGTTCCCCAAATTCTGGCAAACCGCAGACGGCAAGTTCAAACTTTCCTACCGCTTCGAGCCGCACCATCCGCTCGACGGCGTGACCATGACCGTGCCGCTGACCGTCCTCAACCGCCTGCACGCGCCGTCGCTTGAATGGCTGGTGCCCGGTATGTTGCGCGAAAAAATCCAGCTGCTGATTAAAGCACTGCCGAAGCAAATCCGCCGCATTTGCGTGCCCGTACCCGATTTCATCACCAAATTTCTCGAAAGCAATCCCGACCGCCAAGCGGCCATCATTCCTCAGTTGGCACACTTTATCGCCAAAAGCGCCGGCGACATGCGGATTCTCGAGCAAATCGACCAAGACGCATGGGCAGGGCAAGAATTGCCCGAACACTGCTATCTGAATCTGCGCATTATCGACGACGGGGGACAAGAGCTTGCCGGTGGCCGCAAACTGCACGAATTGCAACAACAGCTCGGCCAAGCCGCCGCCGTCACCTTCCGCGACAACACCCAAGAATTCGAGCGCGACAACGTTACCGCATGGGACATCGGCACCTTGCCCGAATCCATCAAATTCGCCCGCGGCAAACAACAGCTTACCGGCTACCTCGGCCTGCAAAAAGAAAAAGACGGCCACATCGCCCTGCGCCTGTTCGACACGTCCGCCGCCGCCGAACAAGCCCACAGATTAGGCGTGATCGAACTCATGAAACTGCAACTAAAAGAACAAGTTAAAGACCTGAACAAAGGCATCCAAGGCTTTACCCAAGCCGCCATGCTACTCAAACACATCAACGCCGACACCCTGCGCGACGACCTCACCCAAGCTGTCTGCGACCGCGCCTTTATCGGCGAAGACGAGCTGCCGCGCAACGAAAAAGCCTTCAAAGAACAAATCAAACGCGCCCGCAGCCGCCTGCCCGCCGTCAAAGAAGCCCTCAGCCGCTACCTGCAGGAAACCGCCGCCGCCTACGCCGAACTGAACGGCAAACTCGGCAAACACCCACTCACCCACCTCCTGCGCCAACGCCTGCAAACCCTGCTCGCCGCCGGTTTCGCCACCCGCACCCCGTGGGCACAATGGCCGCGCCTCCCCATCTACCTCAAAGCCATGACCCTGCGCCTCGAAAAATACAGCAGCAACCCCGCCCGCGATGCAGCCCGCGAAGCCGATATTCAAGAGCTGGAACAAATGTGGCAGGAAAAAACCGACAGCCTGATCAAACAAGGCCTCCCCGTTTCAGACGGCCTTGCAGGGTTTAAATGGATGATTGAAGAATTGAGGGTGTCGCTGTTTGCACAGGAGTTGAAGACGCCATATCCGGTGTCGGTGAAGAGGTTGTTGAAGGAGTGGGAGGGGTTGAATAAGTAGTGATATTATTTAATACATTTATAGGAAAATTTCTAACTTACATAAAAGGTACAACACAATGAAAAGCGAAAATAATTATGAACGTATTGTTCAAAATTCTAAAAAATTCCAACACTCTCAGAAGAATGAGATGCAGAAACGCATAACAGATTTGCTACAACAACTCACAAATGGCATTCATGAACGCGACCAAATTATGGCGGTTTCCCTACTTGGAGCGATTGCCGGACATAATACTTTCCTATTTGGACCGCCGGGAACTGCGAAAAGTCTGATTTCCCGCCGTTTGGCATGTGCATTTGAAAATCCGCAATACTTTGAATACTTGATGAACCGTTTCAGCACACCTGAAGAAGTATTCGGGCCTGTATCTATTAAAGCATTGAAAGAAGACCGATATGTCCGAAAAATCGAAGGCTATTTGCCAACTGCCAATTTTGCATTTTTGGATGAAATTTGGAAATCTAGTCCTGCAATTTTGAATAACCTGCTGACCATTATCAATGAGCATATTTTTAAAAATGGCGATGAGAGGTTTAATGTGCCACTTAAAGCCCTGATTGCGGCTTCCAATGAAATTCCACCTGAAAATCAAGGTTTGGAAGCACTGTATGACCGCTTTATTATCCGTCTGCTTGTACCGCCGATTGAACATGAAGAGAACTTCAACCGTTTGCTGGATAGCAAGCCAAGCAGCGACAAACCTGAGATCAGTGAAGATTTACGGATTAGTTATCATGAGCTTGCCAAATGGCGCGAACAACTATACGCAGTTAAATTAAGTACAGATACATTACTGATTATTAAGTATATCAGAGAAGAATTAGCAGTACAGTTTGATAAGTTAGGTGTTTATGTATCTGACCGTCGTTGGCAGCGTGCAGCAGTATTATTAAAGGCTTCTGCTTTTTGCAACGGACGCAAAGAAACCAATCATAGCGATTTGATTTTACTGAAATATTGCCTGTGGACGACACCTGAAAATCGGGAATCGGTAGAAAAAATTGTGATGAATGCCATTAAATCCTGTGGGTTTGATACAGGTATTGATTTAGCTGGATTGGACAGGGAAAAGGCGAGTTTGGACAAGGAAATAAATAAGGAGCTTTATTATTCACAAGATATTTATGATACAGTTGAAATGAATGGAAAAAAATATTTTCCCGTACAAGCTACATTTATAGATTCATATAACAATTATTCTAATAAAAATTATCGGCTACTTGTTCCATTTAAGAAATTTCACAGTAAAGATATATTCAATCCTATTGATGAACAAGGGAATACAATTGACAATGTTGAATGTCAATTTGATGGGCAAGGAAGTTGTTCATTAAAACTAAAAATTAATAGAGGATATAATCGTGATACATATGAACCTTTAACATTTAAACCTAAGATTATGTTCCACAAAGGCGATAAAAAATCTAATGTAAATAAACGGTTGATTTATTCACTTTCTCAAGCCGTATCCGACATTCGCAAGCAATTGATTGATATATTGAAACAAGTTGAGAAAAAATACGAAGAATACCAACAGTACCTGCAAAGCCCTTTTGCAATCCAAGCTGATATTGATATTGCCGTATCGGGTATATTAGATCAAATTGACAAACTCAATTTGCGGATTAAAGACTGCGAACGGTTGGGGTCATTATGTCGTTAAGCAATAAACTATCCGAACAAATAAGATGGATTAAGGCTTCTTTGCAAACAGATTATCAAGATTTGTTCAAACAGCACAGTTGGTTACACGGACAGGTTCAACAAAAGTTATTCAGTTGGGGGCATCAAACCAAGTTGGACTTATGGCAAAGAAGTCCGTTCGCCAAACATGAAGAAAATCTTAAAAATCATCAACATACAGGAATTTTTAGTCAACTACCTGTTGATGATTACCAACTTTTCTGTAAATTTTCAGGCTTACCATTTGAAAAAGAGTTTTGGCAACAGGAGTTGGTACGAAGCAAGCAGACAAAATTTCATAAACAGAACTTGCCTTTGAAATTGTTGACGGAAAAATGGCAGCAACAGTTGGACAAAGCTAAAGTACTATGGCAAGCGGAACAAATTAATCAGTTAAGACAAAAGGTTTTAACCCAATTAAAACAAGAGTTAGAAGTAATTAAGCAGCTTTCGCAACAGCTGGAACAACTGGGCTTTGGTATAGGAGATGATATTGGTAATTTGACCCCACAAGATATTGAAGAAATGAAACGTTGGCTGAATTACTTGACCCAAGATAAGAATGCCCAACAGATTGCCGAATTACTAGGCAAAATGCGCCAAATCGAACAATCCGAAAAAATCGAACAGGTAAAACAGACTGTTTACACAAAAAGCCCACAAATTGATGTGAATTCGCGCGAAGAAATTATCGGATTACGTTTAGGTAAAGATTTAGAGTATGTATTGCCGTCTGAATTGGCTTTAATGGCAGATGAAGAAACGTCGATTTTATTTGATTTGAAGTTTTTGGAATCCAAATTAATGTGTTTTGAATTGCAAGGAATGACCTATTGCGATGCCACAACTGAAATTATAGTTGAACAAAAAAGCCAAGAAGATGAAAAGCCTGGTCCGATGATTTTATGTGTGGATACCAGCGATTCAATGAATGGGTTTCCTGAAAATATCGCTAAAGCAATGGCTTTGTTTTTAGGAACAAAAGCTAAAAGCGAAAACCGCCCTTGTTTTATTATCAATTTTTCTACAAGAATCGAAACTTTTGAAATAATGGATAAAACAGGGATTCCTAATTTGATTGCTTTTTTGCGTCAATCCTTTCACGGAGGTACAGATGCAGCACCTGCCCTGCATCATGCGCTAAAAATAATGGAACAAAAAAATTATCAAAAAGCGGACTTATTGATGATTTCCGATTTTGTTATGAACAGCCTGCCTGAAGATTTGTTATCGGCAATAGCAATACAGCGGGAAGCAGGCAATCAGTTTAATTCTTTAGTTATTGGTAACGATTTTATGAGTGAACGCTTAAAAACACATTTTGACCATGAATGGATATACAATCCTAATACACAGAAAATTCAAGAATTAGTCCAGTTCAAAAAAGATGTTTTTGACAAATAAACTGTAAATTGTGGATTTCATCTCTATAAAAAAGGCCGTCTGAAAGTATTTCCTAACTTTCGGACGGCCTTTTTATATTCATATTTCTGTTTATTTTTCCAAACGTGCAATCAGTTCATCAGCCAAGTCCAGATAAGCCTGCGTGCCTTTGGCGTGGGCGTCGTAGGCGAGGGCAGGGAGGCCGTGGCTGGGGGCTTCGGCGAGGCGGATGTTGCGGGGGATGACGGTGTCGAAGAGCAGGTTGCCGAAGTGTTGTTTGAGCTGTTCGCTGACTTCGACGACGAGGCGGCTGCGGCTGTCGTACATGGTGCGGACGATGCCGGTTACGTCGAGGTCGGGGTTGATGGCTTGGCGGATTTTGCGGACGGTGGCCACTAAGTCGGAGATGCCTTCGAGGGCGTAGTATTCGCAAAGCATGGGGACGATGACGCCGTTGGCGGCGACCAGGCCGTTGAGGGTGAGCAGGGTCAGGGACGGGGGACAGTCGATAAGGACGTAGTCGTAGTTGTCGGCAACGAGCTGCAGGGCGTTTTTGAGGCGGATTTCGCGTGCGATTTCTTGGACGAGTTCGACTTCTGCGCCGGCCAGTGTGCGGTTGGCGCCCAATACGTCGTAGCCGCCTTCTTTGCTGTGGACGACGGCGTTGGGAATGTCGGTTTCGCCGAGGACAACTTGGTAAACGCCGTTTTCGATGGTGGCTTTATTGATGCCGCTGCCTGTGGTGGCGTTGCCTTGTGGGTCGAGGTCGACGACGAGGACGCGGCGGCCTTTGGAGGCTAGGGAGGCGGCTAGGTTGACGGTGGTGGTGGTTTTGCCGACTCCGCCTTTTTGGTTGGCGACGGCGAGGATTTGTGCGCTCATGTGCTTTGCTGTCGTGTTAAGTGTGAATGGCTGGATTGTACCGTTATTCGGTATGCTTGGGTTGTTTTCAGACGGCCTTTTTGCGGATGATGACGATATGGCGTTCGGCATTGAGTTGGGGAACGTGCAATGCTTCGACTTTTTCGACGGCGACGCTTTCGGGCAGTTTGTCGATTTCTTCTTGTGGGTATACGCCTTTCATGGCTGCCCAGTAGCCGCCGTCTTTGAGGAGGTGCTCGGTCCAGTTGACGAAGTCGGTGAGTTCGGCAAAGGCGCGGCTGGTGATGACGTCGGCGCGGCAGTCGGCGGCGGCTTCTACGCGGCCGCTGATGACGCGGACGTTTTTAAGGCCGAGTTCGATGACGGCTTGTTGCAGAAAGGCGGTTTTTTTGGTGTTGGCATCGAGGAGGGTGATGTTAAGGTCGGGGCGGCAGATGGCGGTGGGTATGCCGGGCTGTCCACCGCCGGAGCCGACGTCGAGCATGGTTTGCGCGTGTTCTATATAGGGCAGGAGGGTCAGGCTGTCGAGCAGATGATGGCTGATGGTTTGGGCGGGATCACGCAGGGCGGTCAGGTTGTAGGTTTTGTTCCACTTTTGCAGCAGGGCGGCATAGTCTAGCAGTTTGGCCTGTTTGGCTTCGTCGATGTCCAAACCCAGTGCCTGTATGCCGTCGCGGAGCTGTTGCGCCTGATTCATTTGTTATTCCTTATTGGTTAAAACGCGTTGGATGTAATGGTAACGGAAAGTATGCCGTCTGAAAATGTTTGTGCCTGTTGAATCAACGTTTCATTTTGTGAAAGACGATGGGCTGCTCCGGCGCGCGCGTGAGCTGTTTGGGCAGGGTCAGCATGGCGATGATCCATACGGAGAGGGTGTAGTAGAACACGCCTTGTCCGCGCATGCCTGCCAATGCGGCATTGCCTAAGATGGCTTCAAAAATCAAGCCTGCCGCCGCCGAGGCACACGCTGCGACACCGGCAAGGAAGATGGCGTAACGCGAATGCCGGCGCATCATTTTTTTATACGCCAGCTTGGTCAGTCCGCCGGCAATCGGCAGGTTGAGGAAGGCAAACATGCCGCAGACAAACCATGCGACGGAGTCCTGCCAACCGCTTTGCCATACCCATGCGCCATCTTTGACCGTGACCAGCAGGCCTTGGCCGTCTGAAAAGGCGATTTGCACGATATTGTGCAATATCATCGCCAGCGGCAGGGTGAGGAACATCAGTGCGACCAATAGGGGGCGGTAGGGCTTTTCTTGAGTCAGGTACATGGCGGCTTGCCTTGGGGAAATAAGTTGAAATGATAGCAGATCGGCGGTTGATTCACGTTAGTTTGCCACCGAAATTGCTGACAAAAACAGTCAATTAAAAAAGAAATGAAAAATTCTTTTTTCTTGGCAAACATTGGCAGATAAAGGGTAAGAAAACGTTTTCAGACGGCCTAATCTATTATTTTTATATGAACCGAACAGAAAATCTTTGCATTTCTCCGTAAAATCTACTAAATTCTCAATAACATATTATAAAGACCTGAAATCTGGAATCCAAACCGAAACTGCCTCCCGCTATTTACGCTCGGAAACTCAGCAGGCAACAAAAGTTTCACACACTACAAAAACAAAGCAATTCCTCTGAAATCAGTTGTTTATAATGATAGATAACCACAAGGCAAACCATGCCTGACTTTAGTAGGAGTAAAACCATGGCTGAAGCAACCGATGTCGTATTAGTAGGCGGCGGCATTATGAGCGCCACTTTGGGCGTATTGCTCAAAGAACTCGAACCATCTTGGGAAATCACCCTGATCGAACGCTTGGAAGATGTAGCGTTGGAATCATCAAATGCATGGAACAATGCCGGTACGGGACACTCTGCGCTGTGTGAATTGAACTATGCGCCCCTGACTGCCGACGGCACGATCGATCCGACCCGCGCCCTCAATATTGCCGAACAATTCCATATCAGCCGCCAATTTTGGGCGACTTTGGTCGAAGAAGGCAAACTGACCGACCGCACTTTCATCAATTCCGTCCCCCATATGTCGCTGGTGATGAACACCGACCATTGCAGTTATCTGCAAAAACGTTTCGACGTGTTCAAAAACCAAAAACTCTTTGAAAAAATGGAGTTTTCTACCGACCGCACCAAAATCGCCGAATGGGCGCCGCTGGTTGTCAACGGCCGTGATGAAAACCAATCCATCGCCGCCAACTACTCCGCTGAAGGCACAGACGTCGATTTCGGCAGCCTGACCCGCCAGATGGTCAAATACTTGAGCGACAAAGGCGTAAAAATCAAATTCAACCGTCATGTCGACGACCTCAACCGCGAATCGGACGGCGCATGGGTGCTGAAAACCAGCAGCACCAAAGACGATGACGACCCGTTGACACTCCGCACCCGTTTCGTCTTCCTCGGCGCAGGCGGCGGCGCACTGACCCTGCTGCAAAAATCCGGTATCCCCGAAGGCAAAGGCTACGGCGGCTTTCCGGTTTCCGGCCTCTTCTTCCGCAACAGCAATCCCAAAACGGCCGCGCAACACAACGCCAAAGTGTACGGCCAAGCCTCCGTCGGCGCGCCCCCTATGTCCGTTCCGCATTTGGATACCCGCAACGTGGACGGCCAACGCCATTTGATGTTCGGCCCGTATGCAGGCTTCCGCCCCAACTTCCTCAAACAAGGCTCGCTCATGGATCTGCCGATGTCCATCCAAATGGACAACCTCTATCCTATGCTCCGCGCCGGTTGGGCTAATATGCCGCTGACCAAATACCTCTTGGGTGAATTGCGTAAAACCAAAGAAGAACGCTTCACTTCGCTCTTAGAGTATTATCCGGAAGCCAATCCTGACGACTGGGAACTGATTACCGCCGGTCAGCGTGTGCAAATCATCAAAAAAGACCCGAAAAAAGGCGGCGTACTCCAATTCGGTACCGAAATCGTCGCTCATGCCGACGGCTCGCTGGCCGCATTGCTGGGCGCATCTCCCGGTGCATCGACAGCAGTTCCTCTGATGATCAAACTCGTCCACCAATGCTTCCCAGATCATGCCGAATCATGGTCAGGCCGTCTGAAAGAATTGGTGCCCGGCTACGGTATCAAGCTGAACGACAATCCGACTTTGGCGGACGAAATCATCAGCCACAACGCGACCGTTTTGGGCATTCATCACTAAATTGAAGCAGACACAAAGGCGGGCATTCTTGCCCGCCTTTTTTCAAACCATTAAAATAGCGGCATTCAGGCCGTCTGAAATCTAATCTGCGGCAGTATGTTGCACGATTCAAACCCGAAAATCAGCCCCAATAGAAAAACGCCATGACCGATATTCTCAACAAAATACTTGCCACCAAAGCAGAAGAAGTGGCCGCCCAAAAAGCCGCCGTTTCCTTGGAAGACATCAAAGCCCAAGCGCAGGCTGCTGCGCCGGTTCGCAGCTTTATCGGCTCGATCCGTGAAAAACACGCGAAGAATCTGCCTGCCATTATTGCCGAAGTCAAAAAAGCCAGCCCGAGCAAAGGCCTGATCCGTTCTGATTTTCATCCTGCCGAAATCGCCGTTGCCTATGAAAAAGCGGGCGCGGCCTGTTTGTCCGTGTTGACGGACGAACCTTATTTCCAAGGATCGCCCGAGTATTTGAAACAGGCGCGTGTGGCCGTGGCGCTGCCGGTTTTGCGTAAAGATTTCATCATTGACGAATACCAAATCTATCAGGCGCGCGCGTGGGGGGCGGATGCGGTTCTTCTGATTGCTGCTGCCTTGGAAGCCGGGCAGCTTGAGCGTTTTGAAGCCGTTGCCCACGAATTGGGCATGACTGTATTGTTGGAGTTGCACGATGCGTCCGAGCTGGAAAAATGCCGCAACATGACCACGCCGTTGTGGGGCGTCAACAACCGCAACCTGCGTACGTTTGAAGTGACCCTGCAACAAACCATCGACCTCTTGCCTGAGTTGAGCGGCAAAACCGTTGTCACCGAAAGCGGCATCCGCAACAAAGAAGACATCGATTTCATGCGCGGCCACGGCGTGCACACTTTCCTGATCGGCGAAACCTTTATGCGTGCCGACGATATCGAAGCCGAAGTCAAAAAACTGTTCTAAACCTAAAAAACATCAGGCCGTCTGAATTTTCAGACGGCCTGAATCGATTTGAAGGCAGACATAATGTTTACCGTACAACGCATTTACGCTTATCAGCCCAATCCCGAGCAGACCGCCGTCTTTATCGACCGCCTCTATCCGCGCGGCATCCGCAAAGAGGTTTTTGCCACTGCACTTTGGCTGAAAGACATTACACCCAGTGCAAACCTGCGCCGCTGGTATCATGAAAATCCGGCTCAAAATTTTGACGGTTTTGTCAGCCGTTATCATGAAGAGCTGCAAGGCGATACCGAGCAGGCCGCCATCAAGCGGCTGCTGGATTTGGAAAAACAGCACGGCAATATCTTGTTGCTGACCGCCGTCAAAGCCCCCCGACATTCCCATGTCTCTGCGCTGGCTCAATTTTTGGGTGCAAGGTTTGAATATCGCGATTAAAAAATCAGTGTTTGAGCTGAATACAAAAAGGCCGTCTGAAACTTGCATTTCAGACGGCCTGCTATTTTCAAATCAAGAAGGATAACGGTGTGCCACCAATTTTCCGTCTATGTATTCGCCGATATAGACTTGCGAGGCTTCAAGGTGGAGGCGGTCAAGCTCTTGTTGCAGCCACTCTTCATCACGCTTAATGATTTCGAGGATGTCGGGGTCAACTTGGCCGTCTGTAATCAGCGGATAGCGCAGGCTTTCGTCGCCGTACTTAATGACGGCGAGCTGGCCATTTTGTTCCATCACGGCACGTTTGACGGCAGAGATTTCGTAGATGCCGGCGGCGCGGAGTTTGAACATGAGGTCGTGTGCGCTGATGCCGTTTTTCATACATTCTTCTGCTTGGACTTTTCCGTTGACGATGATCCAAACGGATTTGCCGTCAATTACGGATTTGACCCAGCGGTTGTGGTTTTTGATGAATTTCAGGCTCAAGACCAACAGCGTCCACAAAATCAGTACGAGGAAAAATTGCAACAGGCCGACGCTGTCGCTGTAAATCACGCCGCCGATGATGCCGCCGAGTACAAAGTTTTGTACTTGATCCATGGCGGAGGTCGGCGCGAGGTTGCCTTTGCCTAAGAGGTTGATTTGCAAAATCAAACCTAAAATACCCATCAGCAGCTTGAGGGCGAGCAGGGAGTATGCTTCCATGTGTGTATCCTGTTATTCTTTATCGATGAGTTCGATATTGTTGTTGACCAGATTGATGGGTGTCAGCGTATAGGCGGAGAAGTCATGATTGAAATGGACTTCGTAATATTGGCTTTTGATGCCGACAATCATGCCGTCGGACAGATGCGTGCTGTTGACGATGATGTTTTGTTTTTCAACCTTTTGGTTTTCGATCAAGGCATCGAGAAAGCCAACCATGCGCGAAGTGTCGGCGGCGAAGTTTTGACGTTCGCTGTATGAAAGATATTGTGTGCCGCAGATGAGGATGAGCAGCAACAGCGCAATGATGCTCAGGTCGCGGTATTTGGTGTCCATACGGTGGCGCAGGTACTGCGATACGGCGAGCAGGAGGACGACGAGGGCGGCGAAAATCAGGACGTATTTCAAGTAGTCGTTGAAATACATATGGTTTTCAAGATAAAAGTGGGAAAAGAATTTCATGTTATTTGATAAATATGAGGGGGTAATAAGGCCGTCTGAAACTTACATTTCAGACGGCCTTGTCTATTAAACAAGGATGTTGCGTCAAGGTTTCGGATAAGGCACACATGGTGCTTCCCAAAGTAGGATCAGTTGATAAATCCGTCGTCTTTCATTTTCTTTTCGGAAAAATACTGGCTGATTACCAGTAAGCTGGCCAGAATGATAATGAAAAGACCTGCCATGGTCAGGGTGATTTTGAGAAACAAATCGGCATCGACGAAGGAAAACCAAAGTTGCAAAATCAAGAGCAATACCCAGCTGACGAACAATCCGAGACAGGCATAAACGCCGAGTTTAAACACGTTCTTTTTCCAAAATGACGACGTAGGCTTCACGCACGAAAAACAGCAGCATGCGGCGCTGGTCTTTTTCCATGGTAACGACCTTCCTTCCAGCCTTGCGAAGCGTGGCTGTTGAGGAAATCGCTGAATTTGACCGGATTGATTTTGGCGCTGCCAAAAACCAAACTGGACAGCAGGTTCTCTTGATAAATGACGGCTTTATATTCTTTCATTTTATTCCTTTGAAAATAAGGGGGCTTTAAAGCCCCCTTATTCTACTCCTTATTATTCAACTGCGGTAATACGGAGCCTTCGCCCAATGCCAACAAACCGCTTTGCGAGTAGATACCCAGTTTGGCGCGGGTGTCGGTGATGTCGAGGTTACGCATGGTCAGTTGGCCGATGCGGTCGAGCGGTGTGAACGCTGCATCTTCGACTTTTTCCATACTCAGGCGTTCCGGTTGGTAGGTTAGGTTAGGCGATTCGGTGTTCAGAATCGAGTAGTCGTTGCCGCGACGCAGTTCGAGGGTTACTTCGCCGGTAATGGCTTTGGCGACCCAGCGTTGGGCAGTTTCACGCAACATCAGGGCTTGGCTGTCGAACCAGCGGCCTTGGTAGAGCAGGCGGCCGAGGCGCAGGCCGTTGATGCGGTATTGTTCGATGGTGTCTTCGTTGTGGATACCGGTCACCAAACGCTCGTAGGCGATGTGGAACAATGCCATGCCTGGGGCTTCGTAGATGCCGCGTGATTTGGCTTCGATGATGCGGTTTTCGATTTGGTCGCTCATGCCCAAGCCGTGACGGCCGCCGATGCGGTTGGCTTCGAGGAAGAGTTCGACAGGGTCGGCGTATTCTTTGCCGTTCAATGCAACCGGCACGCCTTCTTCAAAGCGTACGCTGACTTCTTCGGGTTTGACTTCGACGTTTTCGTCCCAGAAGGCAACGCCCATGATGGGTTTGACGATTTTGATGCCGCTGTTGAGGAATTCCAAGTCTTTGGCTTCGTGTGTCGCGCCGAGCATATTGGAATCGGTAGAGTAGGCTTTTTCAACCGACATTTTGTAGTTGAAGCCGTTGGCAATCAGAAATTCGCTCATTTCGTGACGGCCGCCGAGTTCGTCGATAAATTGTTGGTCGAGCCAAGGTTTGTAGATTTTCAGTGCCGGATTGGTCAACAGGCCGTAGCGGTAGAAACGCTCGATGTCGTTGCCTTTGTAGGTGCTGCCATCACCCCAGATGTTGACGTCGTCTTCTTTCATGGCGGAAACGAGCATGGTGCCGGTCACGGCGCGGCCCAAAGGCGTGGTGTTGAAGTAGGCGATGCCGCCGGTGGAAACGTGGAACGCGCCGCATTGGATGGCGGCGATGCCTTCGTGTGCCAATTGCGCGCGGCAATCAATCAGGCGGGCATTTTCTGCGCCGTATTCCATCGCTTTTTTAGGAATAGCGTTGTAATCGTCTTCGTCAGGTTGGCCGAGGTTGGCGGTGTAGGCATAGGGCAGCGCGCCTTTGAGTTTCATCCACAAAAGCGCGGCAGAGGTATCAAGACCGCCGGAGAAGGCGATGCCGACTTTTTGACCGATGGGGAGATTTTGTAAAATGGTATGGTTTTGGCTCATTGGGATTCCTCCAGACTTGAAAAGTTGAAACCATTATCTTATAAATGGAATACATTGTCAGCAATTAGGCCGTCTGAATGTTCGGAGGGCCGTATTAAAGAAACCTCATCATGAACGCTTTTAACCTTATCATCATCGGCGACGAAATCCTGCATGGCAGCCGTCAAGACAAGCATTTCGCCTTTTTTAAATCTTTATTGGAATCGCACGGGCTGAAGCTCAATCAGGTGCAATATCTGCCTGACGAACCCGATTTGCTGGTCAAACAACTGCGCCGCAGCTTTTCAGACGGCCTGCCGACTTTCGTTACCGGCGGTATCGGTTCTACGCCTGACGACCACACGCGCCAAGCCGCAGCGGCCGCTTTGGATTTGCCTGTCGTCCGCCATCCTGAAGCCGCCAAGTTTATCGAAGGCGTGACCCAGAAACGCGGCGAGCCGCTCGATTCGCCGGAACACGCCCAGCGTCTGAAGATGGCGGATTTTCCCGAGGGCGCAGAATTGGTGCCCAATCCGTTTAACAACATCGCCGGATTTTCCATCCGCGAGCATTATTTCTTCCCCGGTTTCCCCGTGATGGCACACCCGATGGCCGAATGGGTATTGGAAACTTATTACGCCGACCGCTTCAACCAAACCGAACGCGGCAGTCGCAGCGTGTATGTGTTCGACCAACCCGAATCGCGCATTACGCCGATTATGGAACATCTTGAGCGCACCTACGCCGGTATCCGTTCGTACAGCCTGCCCACCGTGGGCCGTACCGATTCAGACGGCCGTTATACTCCGCCGCATATCGAGTTCGGCATCAAAGCGGAAGGCGAGGCCTGCCGCTTGCTGGATGCAGCGTGGGAAGATGCGTTGCAGGGTTTGCAGGCGATTGGCGCGACTTTGAAAGAAACGGTGGAATAATGCACTTATCCCCAGCTCAATCCAGACGCGCACTGACTTTTGCCTCTTTGCTGTTTTTACCGCCAACCCTCATCATCGGCATTTGGCTGGCGCAATATGGCGGCTTCGCTTTTGAACCGCCGCTGATGCACGCCGTCCATGCCTACGCGGGAACATGGTTTGACCCGATTGCCACCGTGTTGCACTATCTGGGCAAAACCGCGATTGCCGTGCCGCTGATCGGCGCGGTTGCCGCCGCCCTGTATTTTGCCGATAAGAAGCGCGAAGCACTGTTTTGCGTGTTGGCGGCATTGGTGCCGACTTTGAACATGCTGATTGTGAAGGTTTGGTTTGCCCGCGAACGCCCACTGCTTTGGCCGCGCCTGATTGAAGAGAGCAATTTTTCCTTTCCCAGCGGCCACAGTACGTTTTCCGCCGCCATTGCCGTCATGCTGATATTGCTTTGCCGCCGCACGCGCTACCGCCGCGCCGCTTGGATAGGCGGTATTTCCTTTTCCCTGTTGACCGGGTTTTCACGCATTTATCTGGGCGTACATTATCCCACCGATGTTTGGGCAGGCTGGACAAACGGCACGCTGACTGCCTTGCTGGTGTATATGCTCATCTTCAGGCCGTCTGAAAAATAGAAGAAATAAATCATGAATACACGTTCACCCAACACGCCTTATTGGCTCAGGAACGGCCATGCCGACACCCTGTTTGCCAAGCTGCTGCAAGGCAAGGCGCCCGACTACCGCCGCGAGCTTCTGCCCGACAGTACCGGCAAAACCCAAGTTGCCTACGATTTTGTCGACAGCGCCAATCCCGATGCGCCGCTGATGGTTTTGTTCCATGGACTGGAAGGCAGCAGCGAGAGCCATTACGCGGTCGAGCTGATGAAAGCCGTGCAGCAGCGCGGTTGGAACGGCGTGGTTGCCCATTTCCGCAGTTGCGGCGGCATAGCAAACACCGCGCCCGTGTTTTACCACCTCGGCGATACGCCCGAAATCGCCTTTATGCTCAACATGCTGGCACAACGCTATTCAACCATCTACGCCGTCGGCGTTTCTTTGGGGGGCAATGTCTTGGCCAAATATTTGGGCGAGCAGGGCAGTAATGCCGTTCCGCGCGCTTCTGCCGTCGTTTCTGCACCGGTCGATGCCGTGGCGGCCGGTACGCGTTTTGATCAGGGTATGACGCGACTGATTTACACGCGCTATTTTTTAAATTCGCTGTTGCCGAAAGCCCGAGCGATTCCCCGGTTTCAGACGGCCTTAAGCCAGCAAAACTGCAAAACGCTTGGCGATTTTGACGACCGCTTTACCGCGCCGCTACACGGTTTTGCCGACCGCCACGATTACTACCGCCGCAATTCCTGCAAACCGTTTCTGAAAGGCGTGGATACGCCGTTGCTGTTGCTTAATGCCGTCAACGACCCTTTCCTGCCGCCGGAAGCCCTGCCGACCGGGCGGGACGTGTCCTCGGCCGTTACGCTGCTGCAACCGGCATACGGCGGTCATGTCGGCTTCGTCAGCCGCGATCAAGGCCGTCTGAATCTGCAATGGCTGCCGCAAACGGTGTTGGACTATTTCAAACAGTATCAGCCGTAAACGAAAAGGGCATGTATGTAGACATGCCCTTAGGGTGGAGAAAGTAAAAAGGCCGTTTGAAAACGAATTTCAGACGGCCTTTTGAATAGCCTGATTATTTGCCTTTGTCGGCTTTGGCTTCTTTTTTCAGAGAAGCGTACAACTCAGGGTCGCGGTTTTTCAGCAGGGACGCAACGGCCAAGTCGTCACGGTTAACTTTAGCCAAATCTACGCGCTCGATGTGTACCAAACGCAGCAATTCGCGTACAGGTTTAGGCATATTGCGACCGGATTCGTAACGGGAACCACCGGATTGAGTCACACCAATGCGGCTCCAGAAGTCCATTTGGTTCAGGCCGAGTTTTTTACGGATATCGCGGATGTTTTCAATTTTTTCGAACGATTTCATGAATCTTCCTTATTGTGGTATTTGTTGCATGCCTCTAGGCATAAAAATGGGTCTGCAAGAATGCCGGCATCCCTTTCCTGTAGGCTTTTGGGGTGATATGTGGGCGTATTGCAAATGACTGATCTAGATAATTAGACAGTATATTCGAAAGAAGTTTTCCGCTGTTTGCCATAATTTGTGTAAATATTTCTTAATTCATTATTTCATTAAATTTTCATTATATAAATCATCAAATTATGCGATTATCTTAAATATGGCGTAAGCAAATTTTTACATAATTAAACAATTCAATTTGGGTAAAAACTTAATTCCGAGTTTTTATTCGGTTTTCTAGGTTGAGAATACGAATAAATTTCAGGCCGTCTGAATCTATGTTTTCAGATGGCCTGAAGGTTTTTTCAAGGTTAAGGCTTACCGCTGGCAGGGCTTATGGTGAGGATTTCGTAGCCGGTTTCGGTAACCAAAACTTCGTGTTCCCATTGGGCGGAGAGGGAGCGGTCTTTGGTGACCACTGTCCAACCGTCGTTCAGGATGCGCAGATGGCGTTTGCCTTGGTTGATCATCGGCTCGATGGTGAAAATCATGCCCGGTTTGAGGACGAGGCCCTCACCTTTGCGGCCGTAGTGGACCACTTGCGGCGCTTCGTGGAAACCGCGGCCGATGCCGTGTCCGCAAAATTCTTGTACGACGGAGTAGCCGGCATTTTCGGCAACTTGTTGGCAGGCGTAGCCGACATCGCCGAGGGTGGCGCCGGGTTTGACCGCTTCGATACCCGCCATCATGGAGGCGTGGGTCACGTCGATCAGGCGTTGGGCAATCGGGGAAACTTTGCCGACGGTAAACATACGGCTGGAGTCGCCGTGGAAACCGTCTTTTTTAATGGTCAGGTCGATGTTGACGATGTCGCCTTCTTTCAGCGGCTTGTCGTCGGGAATGCCATGGCAGATGACGTGGTTGACGGAGGTGCAACAGGATTTCGGGTAGGGCGGGTTGCCGTAGTTGAGGGGGGCTGGATAACCGCCTTGAACGTTGACGTGGTAGTCGTAAACGAGTTTGTCGATTTCGTTGGTGGTGACGCCGGGTTTGACGAATTGGCCGATGTAATCGAGAGCTTCGGCGACCAAGCGGCCGAGTTCGCGCATTTTTTCGATTTCTTCGGGGGTTTTGATGATGACTTCGTTCATGAGGTTTCCTTCTTGTTTCAGACTGCATGGAGGCAGTCTGAACGGGACGGGTGTGCCGTCTGTTTAAAACAGGTTGTCGAGATTGTCTTTATTGCGCGGTTTGGCTTGTGGTTTTGCCTCAGGCTCAGCTTTCGGAGTCGGTTTGGACTCGGGGGCTTTGGCTTTTTCCGGTTTGTTTTCTACCGCTTGTGCGGCAGGTTTGTTGCTTGCGGCTTTGTTTTCTACCGGCTGGCTGTCTGCTTTAGATTTGTTTTGAGCGGCAGGGCTGCTGCTGTCGGATTGTGTGTTTTCTGATTTGTCGGCTTCAACGCGTTTGTTTTCTGTGCGTTTGCTGCGGTGTGTAGTGGGGCGGTCATTTTTTACACCTTCTTCCGCTTTTTCGCCTTTTTCGTTTTGTGGGACGATAGGATTGCCGGAGGCGGTTTTTGCGTCGCCGTCTTTGGCAGGCTGAACGGTTTCAGGTTCGACAGTGCCGTTGGGGCGCCAAACTTCAATGCGTGTGTCGGTTTGTTCGGCAGGGCTTTTTTCGGGTACGTCGGTTTTACCGGAGTTTAGGGTGCTGAATACGCCGGCAACAAGGGCTGCGACGGCGATAAAGCTGACAAGGAATAAAGCGCGGATTAGGTGTTTGGGCTTAAGTTGGAAAGGGGTTTTATTATTCTTGGACATGATGGGGCGGGTAATCGTTGGAGGAATGGCCGTCTGAATGTTCAGACGGCCCCGGGTTGCCTGTGAATCAGTTGGCAACGTAGTTTTGATAGAGGGTCACGACTTTTTGTACGCCGACGGTCGTGCTGACTTTTTGGGTCACGCGGGCTTGTTCGTCAGGCGTGAGGATGCCCATCACATAGGTCACGTTGCCGTAAGTCACGATTTTGACGCGTGCTTGGGTGGCCGGGCTGAGGCCCAACAGGGTGGCGCGGACTTTGGATGTACCCCAAGTGTCGTTGGTCACATCACCGAGCGAACGCGCTTGTGAGGCAACAGTGATGTAGTTGTACACGCCTTCTGCGGCTTGTTCGGAACGGGCGATGCGTTCAACAAATTGTTTTTCGCCTTCGGTAGCCACTTGGCCGAGCAGGAGCAGGTGGCGGTTGTAGCCGACAACGTTCAGTTTGGGCTTGTAGCCTTGGACTTGGTTGTTTTGGCGCAGGTAGGAGCGTGCGGTGGTTTCGACGCGCAGTGCCATAACGTTGTCGTCGGTTTGCGCGCCTGTGGTGCGGCGGTCGACGGCGGATTTGGTGCCGACGGCTGCACCGCCGATCAGTGCGCCGACACAGCCGCTCAGACTCAGGCTCAAGAGGGTCGCAGTCAGAACGGGGAGGGCGTAGCGTTTGATATTCTTCATATCCTTTTTCCTTGGGTATGGACGGTTGGGTGTTCAGACGGCCTTTAAGGGATAGGCCGTCTGAAAAAAAGGGTTACATGCCTTCAAGCAGGACGGAGTCGATGCAGTCGCACATGGCGTGAATCAGCAAAATATGGTTTTCCTGAATGCGGGCAGTGCGCGGATAAGGGACGTTGAGCAAAACGTCGGTATCTTTGAGCATGGCGGCGATTTTTCCGCCGTCGCGGCCGGTCATGGCGATGACGTGCATATCGCGTTCGTGTGCCGCTTTGATGGCTTCAATGACGTTGGCGGAATTGCCGGAGGTGGAGATGCCGACCAATACGTCGCCGGCACGTCCGAGCGCGCGCACTTGTTTGCTGAATACGTGGTCGAAACCGTAGTCGTTGCCGATGGCGGTCAGTGCGGAAGTGTCTGTCGTCAGTGCGACAGCGGCCAATTCCATGCGCTCTTTTTCAAAACGGCCGGTCATTTCGGCGGCGAAGTGTTGCGCGTCGGCAGCCGAACCGCCGTTGCCACAGGCCAGGATTTTGCCGTCGTTCATCAGGCATTGCAGCATCAGCTCGGCGGCCTGTGCGGTCGGCTCGACCAGTACTTTTTCGGCTTCCTGCTTGGCGCGGATGCTCTCGGCAAAATGCGCGGAAACGCGTTCTTGTAATGTTGTCATGAGGTTAACCTGTAATATTTTGAATCCATTCGGGTTGGCCGTCGCCCTCAATCAGTACCGCATCCAGGCGGCAGGGCGCATGGTTTAACCCGTGCTTTTGCAGATAATACTCTACACTTCGTTGCAATTTCAATAATTTGGACGGTGAGATGCTGTATGCGGCACCACCGAAACCTCGGTTTTTGCGGTATTTTACTTCAACAAACACAATCGTACCGCCGTTTTTGACGATTAAATCGATTTCGCCGTAGGCGCAATGCCAGTTCCGCGTCAGCAGCGAGCAGCCTTTGCTCAGCAGGAATGCCAGCGCCGCATCTTCGGCCGCCGCCCCCTGTTTGTGGTTTAAGCGCATGAAAAGTTTACCCGTTATATAATTATTGTTTTTAAAGAGACGCCGTTTCAGACGGCCTTGAATCTATGTACACAAAACACCTGCAAAAAGCCGTCGACAGCATCGAAAAACAGACATTATACGTTGTCGCCACACCCATCGGCAATTTAGCCGACATAACGCTGCGCGCGCTGGCCGTTCTGCAAAAGGCCGACATTATCTGCGCCGAGGACACCCGTGTTACCGCCCAGCTTTTGAGTGCGTACGGTATTCAGGGCAAACTCGTGAGCGTGCGCGAACACAACGAGCAGCAAATGGCCGATAAAATTATCGCCCATCTTTCAGACGGCCTGAGCGTCGCCCAAGTTTCGGATGCGGGCACGCCTGCGGTTTGCGATCCAGGTGCGAAACTTGCCGCCCGCGTGCGCGAAGCCGGATTTAAAGTGGTGCCTGTGGTCGGCGCAAGCGCCGTCATGGGGGCGTTGAGCGTGGCAGGGGTGACGGAATCCGATTTTTACTTCAACGGTTTCCTGCCGCCTAAGGCCGGCGAACGCCAAAAGCTGCTGGCCAAATGGGCGGAAGCCGATTTTCCGATTGTGATGTTTGAAACGCCGCATCGCATTGAGGCAAGCCTTGCGGATATGGCCGCGCAGTTCCCCGAACGCCGTTTGACTCTGGCGCGCGAAATCACCAAAACGTTTGAAACCTTCCTCAGCGGCACGGTTGTCGAAATCCAAGCCGCCCTCAAAAACAACAGCAACCAAACGCGTGGCGAGATGGTGTTGGTGCTGCACCCTGCGGTGAAAGAGAAACACAGCGATTTGCCCGAGGCGGCGCAAAACACCATGAAAATCCTTGCGGCCGAGTTGCCGACCAAACAAGCCGCCGAACTTGCCGCCAAGATTACTGGCGAAAGCAAAAAAGCCTTGTACGATTTAGCGTTGGAGTGGAAACGGATTTCAGACGACGCTTGAGGTCTTGCAGGCTTATTTCTCTCAACCTGTGGTGTGAACGATGCGACGATTTCCTACAGGCAAGGCTGGGTATTGTTCGTTATCCGTTTGCCGGTTCTACAGGCTTTATATAGGTAAAGTTTTGTTTGTCGCATTGCTCCCCCCCCCCTTGCAATTTATAATGACACTGCATACAACTAGTATGTTCTTAAATCTTTCAATCTACGGGAGTGGACTTATGAAACAAAACATCATCGTTGCCTTATTCAACATCTCCAGCGAAGCTTATCAAGCCTTTTCTGAATTGAAAGCTTACTCGCAGACAACAGATGCTTTGGTGGCACAAGCCGTTTTGGTTAAAAAGGAAAATGACCTGATTATCCCAGCAGAAAGCACCGACTTTACCGCCAATACGGTCGAAGGCACATGGACGGGCGGCCTCATTGGTTCACTGGTCGGCATTCTCGGCGGTCCTATCGGTGTTCTGTTGGGTGGAGCTACTGGCGCACTCATCGGCAGTGATGCAGGTACTGCCCAAACATTGGAAGAGGGGGCGTTGCTGGAAAATACAGCCAAAAAACTGGATAACGGCAGTACTGCAATCATTATTTTGGCGCAAGAATCCGACGAGGCTGTATTGGATGCTTTCTTCCACCGTTTCAAAACCGTTATTCTCCGGCAAGATGCAGCCGTTGCCCAACAGGACGTATTGGCAGCAATAGAAGCGCAGGAAGAAGTGGCACGTCAGGCACACGAAGCTTGGAAAAAACAGCGCAAAGCCGAGCGCAAAGAGAAAGTGGAAGCCTTCAAGGCCGACATCAAACAAAAATTCGACAAATTGGCAGCCAAGTTGAAATAACACTGCCACCAACCCAAGGTATGTAACCGCTCAAATTTTCCGTTTCGGATGCATGCCAAACCGGTTTGAGGCTACCTGAAAATCTATTTTTCAGGTAGCCTCTCCCTTTTTCATGCCCCGAGACCTTTGCAAAGGTCTCGGCCTTTTTATAATTGGATTTTAGATCGATCCAATAGGTTCAATACGCTTCTAAGTTTGCGTTTCAGACGGCCTCGATGTTTGGCAAACCTGCTTCAACGCTGCCATGCGCCGCGCAAATATTCGATGCAGTCGGTCAGGGCGTAAAACGGGGCGTTGCCGTGATTGGCGTTGGGGTAGAGGGTAAAGCGGACATCTGCGCCGAGGTGGTGCAAAGTGCCGGCAAGGATTTTGGCTTGTGCGACCATGCCGCGGCTGGTTTGGTCGGGACGGTTGTTTCTGCCTTCATGTTCGCCTGCGCCAAGGCGGATGCCGATTCCTTGCGGCAAAGCGTCGGGCAGCCAATCGAGCACGCGGCGGTCTTGCCACCAGATAGACGGCGAAACCAGCAAATAATGGCGGAATCGTTCGGGACGGGTGAACAGGGAATAGAGGCCGTACAGTGCGCCGAACGAATGGCCGAAGACGGCTTGGTTTTGGGTATCGATGCGGTATTTGCTGTCGAGCAGTGCGGAGAGTTCGTCATCGATAAAGCGGCTGAAGCGGTCGGCTTGGCCGTATTGTTTGCGTTCGGATTCGGGCGCATTGTCGGGCAGCGGCGGCGTGTAGTCGAGGGCGCGTTGGCTTAAGTCGCGGATGTTGCCACCGGTGTAGCCGATACCGACAATCAGACAGGCGGCATGGCTTTTGGTGATGGGGTTGATGAGCAGGGATTGCGCCATATTGAGGATGGCGGGGAAAAAGGCATCTCCGTCAAGAATATACAGCACGGGATAGCCGCCTGCCGGACGCTCGCCGAGTGTCGCGGCTTGAATGCGGTAGGTGCGGCCGGTGTGGGCGGAGGTAACGGAGGTTTCTTCGGCTTGCAGCAGGGTGGCGGTTTGCCAGTTGGGACGGATGGGCATGATGGGGTGCTTTAATCAATGGGTTGCTTAAGTAAAAGGAGAGAAGGCCGTCTGAACAATGGATTTCAGACGGCCTTATTGTACGGATTTCTGCTTTTTTAACAATACGCGCGATTAGCGTACGTCAACGTATGAGCTGCTGTGCAGTTCGCGCAGGAGGTTGGTGGTCGCCTGTTGTGCTTTTTGTTGGGACAGGTATTGGCGGACGGCGTTTTGTTGGCGCTCTTCAGGCGTACCTGCTTCGCGGACGTCGTTCAGCTTGATGATGTGCCAGCCGAATTGGGTACGAACAGGGGCGCTGATTTGGTCGGGTTTGAGTTTGTGGACGGCTTCTTCAAATGGGGCAACCATCATGCCGTCGGCAAACCAGCCCAAGTCGCCGCCGTTGCCGGCGCTGCTGTCTTGCGAGTATTGGCGTGCCAAACCGCCGAAATCTGCGCCGCTGCGGGCTTGTGAGTAGATTTTGCGGATGGTGCTTTCTGCGCCGACGGCGGCATTGTCGTTGTCGGCTTTAATGAGGATGTGTTGGGCATGGTATTGGCGTACAGGGTCTGCTTCAGGCAAGGTCACGCCTTGTTGTTTGGCCTGCTCGATGTAACGTGCCACTTCGGAGTCGCTGACACGGCTGTTTTGCATGATGGCCTGTTGGCGCACTTTTTCAACAATAATGCTGTCGGCGATGTCTTGACGGACAGCGGCAGACGGGTTTTTGATGTTGGGGTTGTGCGCGATAACGGCTTCGATTTCGCTATCGGTCGCTTGGATGTTGCGGCGTTTGCCTGCTTGGAGGATCAGGGATTGGTTGATCATTTGTGCCAAAACTTGTTGGCGCAGCTCGTTGGCGTCCATTTGCGTGCCTTTAGGCATGGTTTGACGCGCTTGCGCTACGGCTTGCGCTACTTGGCGGTGGGTAATGACTTCGTTGTCGACAACCGCGGCAATGCCGTCTGAAAGATGTACGCCGCTTTGTACGGCAGGCATGGTAGTGGCGCTGACGACTGGAGTTTTGTTGGCACGCGCTTTGGTCGCTTTGGCTTTAGGAGCGGCGTGTGCGCCTACTGCGAGAGTGAGTGCGGCGACGAGAATCAGGGGTTTGAAGTTCATTGTTTGACTACCTCGTTGGTTTTGCTGTAACCGGGGATGGCTAAGCGGAGTTTTTCGAATGGGTTGTTGCCGATATTGCTCAAGTCTTTGAGTTGGAGGTTGAAGAATACGGCGTTTTTGTGGCTGTTTTCGCCGGTAACATAGCGTTGGCCGACCAAGTTTGCGCTCCAGCAGCCGCAGTTGCTTTTGTATTCTGCACCGATAAGCATTTCCAGCGGTTTTTTGGCTTCGATTTCGTAGTTGTAACGGGCGACGGCGTACAGGTTTTTACTCAACGGCCATTGGGCGGCAAGGTCGACTTGGCTGAGCCTGTCGTAGAAATAGTCGCCGTTGGCTTGCAGATAAATGCGTTCGTTGCGTCCGTATTTGTAGCGCGCGCTTAAGACTTTGCCGGGTTCGGGGTTGTAGGTAATCCCTGCGGCGTAGCTTTCGGCACGGCTTAGGTTTTGGTTGTAGTGGATGTCCAAATCAATGCGGGTGCTCGGGGTAAGGTTGCCGTGTGCAAAGGCTACCCAGTCGGATTGGCTGCGCGGATAATTGCTGACGTTGCCGTCAGGCAGGACGTTGTCTTTTTTGAAATAAAACTTCTGGCCGATACCTGCACGGAAGAGTTCCGCACCGGTGTTGGGGTTGAGGATACGGCTTTGTGTGGCCAGCGTCAGGCTGTTGGCCGAATTGATACGGTCGTTGCCTGAATACAGGTTTTCGCGGAACAGCTGCGAATAGGTAAAGCTGTTTTCGGAGCTGTCGAAATTAGGCAGGTCGTTTTGGGACTTGGTCGGAATGTAGTTGTAAAACACGCGCGGTTCAAGCGTTTGCAGGTATTCTCCGCCGAAGAGCCGGGCCCTGCGCTCGAAAGTCAGGCCGCTGTCGACGTTGATAATCGGCAGGACGCGGCTGACATTGCGGCCGCTTTGACCGTTGAAGCTGTTAAGGCTGTAATAAGTGGCATGTACGCCGACTTTAGGCCGGATGTAGCCCCATTGGTTGTGGAAATCCCATTTGACGCTCGGGTAGAGTACTACGCGGTTGCCGTCTTGCTTGGTGTCGTGGTCAAAGTGGGTGAATTGGCCTAATACGTTGAGTTGAGCCTTGCCGATATGGCTTTGCCAACGGCCGGTCAGGCGGGGCATGATGGCATAAGGCTCGTCTTTATAACCGTCTTGGTTGGCCAGCGTTTGGTATTTTTGTACGCGCAACGAGCCGTCGAAGCTGCCGCCCAACAGTTTGTCGCTGTAATTGAGCCATGCCTGACGGTCAAGGTTGACGTTGCGCGCGATGTCTTCGCGGCCGTAGAAGTCGCGGTAGTAATCGTCGTCGGAAACTTGGTTGTAGTTGATGCCGCCGCTGATTTTGCTGTTCAGCTGCTGCTGGTGTTTCCATTTGAACTGGTAGCGGTTGTTGTGGACGCTTTTTTGGTCGTTGGGCATCCAGTCGCCATCGACTTCGCCGCTGTAATTCGGTTGCAGATAACGGACTTGGCCGCCCAATTGCACGCCGCGTTTACTGATAATGCCCGGGCGGATGGTGGCATCCAAATTTGGGGCAAGGTTGAAGTAGTAGGGCAGGCTCAGCTCAAGGCCGTCTGAACCTGTGGCAATGGTCGGAACGAGCAGGCCGCTTTTGCGGTTGCCGTTGATGGGGAAGTCCGCCCAAGGCGTGTAGAGGACGGGTACTCCGCCGAATACCAGCGAAGCGTGTTTGGCCACGCCGATACCTGTCGATTCATCGGCTTCAATGCTTTGCGCTTGGATATACCAGCTGGCATCGCCGGGCGAACAGGTGTTGAATTTGGTATTGATGAGCTTGTAGAGGCCTTTGCCTTTGAGTTCGGCTTTTTCGCTGACACTTTGAAGGCGGCGGCCGCCTTGTTCGGTATGGAGGCGCACGGCAGTGCCGGAACCGGTTTGGTCTTTGAGGTTGTAAACCAATTGGTCGCCGGATACGGTCGAACCGTTTTGATACAGGGTAAAGCGGTCGCCGGCGGTAACGGTATCGGTGGCTTGGTCGTATTGCGCCCAATCGGCGTTGAGAACATCGGCATTGCGCTCGACGATGACGTCGCCTTCGGCACGGACGCCGACTTGGGTTTGACCTTCTATTTTATCGGCGTTGACGCGGGTGTAATCGGCAGGTAGGGCAGGCTCGCCGCTGCGTTTGATTTCGGCGGTTTCGGTCGGCTTGGCATCTTCGTGGTCGCAAAACAGGCAAGTGCTGCCCAAGGAAAGCGGGTCGGCTTCGCTTTGGCTGGTTTTTGCCGGTTTGGATGCAGCGGTGTGGGCAGGGGTATAGTCTTCCGCCTGCGGAACAGAAGCATCTTCCGCGCGCACGGCTGTTGCGCCAAAGCCCATAATTAAGGCGAGTACCAAGGGTTTGAGTGAAAATAAACGAGCCAAAATCGCCCCTTAAATCGGTTTGCCAGTTAGAATAGCGGTTATTGTAACCTGAAATTCTGCGATACCGCTATGCAACGACAAACCGAATTACAAAACTGGCTGGAGTCTGTTTACCCGAACCAGCCGTTTGAATTGAGCTTTGCGGCAGCCGATGCCGACTTCCGCCGTTATTTCCGTGCGACGTTTTCAGACGGCCAGACCGTTATCTGTATGGACGCGCCTCCTGAGAAGATGAGTGTTGCACCTTATTTGAAAGTGCAAAAACTGTTTAACATGGTTAATGTGCCGCAAGTGCTTCATGTGGATGAAGCGTTGGGCTTTATGGTGTTGAACGATTTGGGCAATACCACATTCCTGACCGCCATGAATCAGGAAAACAGCGAAACCGCCCACAAAGCCCTGCTGCTCGAAGCCATCGACGAACTGATCGAGCTGCAAAAAGCCAGCCAGCCCGGCAAACTGCCGGAATACGACCGCGAAGTCATGCTGCGCGAGATTAATTTATTCCCCGAATGGTTTGTGGCCAAAGAATTGGGCCGCGAGCTGACCTTCAAGCAACGCCAGTTGTGGCAGCAAACCGTCGATACGCTGCTGCCGCCCCTGTTGGCGCAGCCCAAAGTGTATGTCCACCGCGACTTTATCGTCCGCAATCTGATGCTGGCGAAAGGCCGCCCGGGCGTATTGGACTTCCAAGATGCGCTTTACGGTCCGATTTCCTATGATTTGGTGTCGCTGCTGCGCGATGCGTTTATCGAATGGGAAGAAGAATTTGTATTGGACTTGGTCATCCGTTACTGGGAAAAAGCACGCGCTGCCGAGTTGCCCGTGCCTGCCGAGTTTGACGAGTTCTACCGCTGGTTTGAATGGATGGGCGTACAACGCCATTTGAAAGTGGCCGGTATTTTTGCCCGCCTGTACTACCGCGACGGCAAAGACAAATACCGCCCGGAAATCCCGCGCTTCTTGAACTACTTGCGCCGCGTATCCCGCCGTTACAACGATTTGGCGCCGCTCTATGCGTTGCTGGTCGAATTGGTTGGCGATGACGAATTGGAAACAGGCTATACCTTCTAAGCTTGGTTTTAAGATTTGATTCCACTTTTCAGACGGCCTGATCAACAAAAGGCCGTCTGAAACCTTTACAGAACACATAAAAATGACTTACATAATTTACCCCAAAACCTACGACGTGATTGTCGTCGGTGGCGGCCATGCCGGTACCGAAGCCGCGCTTGCCGCCGCACGCATGGGTGCGCAAACCCTGCTGCTCTCACACAACATCGAAACCCTCGGTCAAATGTCGTGCAACCCCTCCATCGGCGGTATCGGCAAAGGCCACCTCGTGCGCGAACTCGACGCATTGGGCGGCGCAATGGCGCTGGCCACCGACAAATCCGGTATCCAGTTCCGCCGCTTGAATGCCAGCAAAGGCGCAGCAGTGCGAGCCACGCGCGCGCAGGCCGACCGCATCCTATATAAAGCCGCCATCCGCGAAATGCTGGAAAACCAAGAAAATCTGGAGCTTTTCCAACAAGCCGTCGAAGACGTCACGCTCGACGGCGAACGCATCAGCGGTGTGGTTACCGCGATGGGCGTGGAGTTTAAAGCACGCGCCGTCGTGTTGACCGCAGGCACGTTTTTGTCCGGCAAAATCCATATCGGTTTGGAAAACTACGAAGGCGGCCGCGCCGGCGATCCTGCCGCCAAATCCTTGGGCGGCCGTTTGCGCGAATTGAACCTGCCGCAAGGCCGTCTGAAAACCGGCACGCCGCCGCGTATCGACGGACGCACGATTGATTTTTCTCAGCTGACCGAACAGCCCGGCGACACACCCGTTCCCGTAATGTCCGTGCGCGGCAGCGCCGATATGCACCCGCGCCAAGTGTCCTGCTGGATTACGCATACCAACACGCAAACCCACGACATCATCCGCTCAGGTTTCGACCGCAGCCCGATGTTCACCGGCAAAATCGAAGGTGTCGGCCCGCGCTACTGCCCGTCTATCGAAGACAAAATCAACCGCTTCGCTGACAAAGACAGCCACCAGATTTTCCTCGAACCCGAAGGCCTGACTACACACGAATACTATCCAAACGGTATCTCCACCAGCCTGCCGTTCGACATCCAAATCGCCCTCGTGCGCAGCATGAAAGGTCTCGAAAACGCCCATATCCTGCGCCCCGGCTACGCCATCGAATACGACTATTTCGATCCGCGCAACCTTAAAGCCAGCCTTGAAACCAAAACCATCCAAGGCCTCTTTTTCGCCGGACAAATCAACGGCACGACCGGCTACGAAGAAGCTGCCGCGCAAGGCCTGCTCGCAGGTGCGAACGCCGTGCAATACATCCGCGAACAAGATCCGCTCCTGTTGCGCCGTGAACAAGCCTATCTTGGCGTATTGGTGGACGACCTCATCACCAAAGGCGTGAACGAACCTTACCGCATGTTCACCAGCCGCGCCGAATACCGTCTGCAACTCAGGGAAGACAACGCCGACATGCGCCTGACCGAAGACGGCTACAAAATCGGCTTGGTGGGTGAAGAACAATGGCGCATGTTCAACGAAAAACGCGAAGCCATCGAACGCGAAATCCAACGTTTGAAAACAACGTGGTACACACCGCAAAAACTCGCCGAAGAAGAGCAGCTGCGCGTATTCGGCCAAAAACTCAGCCGCGAAGCCAACCTGCACGACCTCCTGCGCCGTCCAAACCTCGACTACGCCGCGCTGATGACCCTGCCCGACGCACAACCTGAAACCGCACTTGCCGACAGCGTGATCGAACAAGTCGAAATCCAAGTCAAATACCAAGGCTATATCGACCGCCAAAACGAAGAAATCGACAGCCGCCGCGACATCGAAACCTTAAAGCTGCCCGAGGATATCGATTACAGCAAAGTTAAAGGTTTGTCGGCAGAAGTGCAGCAAAAGCTCAACCAGCACAAACCCGAAACCGTCGGCCAAGCCAGCCGCATTTCCGGCGTAACGCCTGCTGCCGTCGCATTGTTGATGGTGCATTTGAAACGCGGATTTAAAGATGCCAAGTAAGGTTTAATCCGAATAAAGGCCGTCTGAAAGTTTCAGACGGCCTTTTTGATAGTCTCCGATTATTTAAAAGAACAAAAACATAAAAACTGATGACAGAGTAAAATACGTTACACAAAACCTATGACAGACAAAGGGATAATATGGAAACTCAAGCTTTAGAAAAAACTTTTGCCACACACGACGAATTTAACCGTAAGCCGATAGCTGAAAACATCATCAGGCTGCTTACCTCAGATATCGACCTTTCCCCTATGGTCATCGACGGCGGCTGGGGAACGGGCAAAACTGAATTTTGCCAAAAGCTAATTCGGCTCATAGAGCAGCAACAACTCAATTATCAGCCTGTCTATATCGATGCCTTCCGCTCTGACCATAGCGGAGAGCCTTTGCTGGCATTGCTTGCCGAAATCATTAAAGCCTGTACGCCTGAAGATACCGACGGACAGCCCTCTGAACGCAAACGTCTCACAAGAGAAATATCGAAATTAGTAAAATTCGGAATAAAAACAGGGGTTAATGCGCTATCCCACTATTTTCTAAAACAAAGTGTGGATGATTTGGCAGAAGAATTTCAACAGATTACAAGTGATGAACAAGAAGCAAAAAATGTAGCAGAAACCGTAACCGATGTTGCTACCAAAATTACTGACTACACTATCGATGCAACCGTCGAAGCCTTATTGAAAGAGCAAATTGAAGCAGAAAAAAATCTGGAAACGCTCAAAGCCTGTCTGAAAGAATTGGCAGCGGACAAACCGATTATCCTGTTTATCGATGAACTCGACCGTTGCCGTCCCGACTATGCGGTTGATATGCTGGAAGTTATCAAGCACGTCTTTGATATTGAAAACGTTAAAGTCGTGCTGGTTACGAATACCAAGCAACTGCGCGCAGCAATTAATCACAGGTATGGTGTGGAAGTGGATGCGCAAAAATATTTAGATAAGTTTTTAAAATATAGCTTTGCCTTGCCGGATAAGGTTGTAGCTCAATTTGAGGAAGAGCGAGCTTTGATTACAGTTGAATATTTTAAAAAGTTGATACAGGACAGCCGTATGTATAGCGAGTTACGAGGTTTAATAGAAAAACGAGAAGTCCTGAATTTTATTAGTGATATGGTAGAGCGGAATAATTTATCACTTAGGGAGACGGAACGATTAGTCCGATTTTTAGAGATATACTATTCTTTAAGTGACGGACTAGATAACTTGATAAGTGACGGACTAGATAACTTGATCTTGTTGCGTATTACGGGTGTATTTATCTTCTGCTTCTATCCGAATTTAATTGATAATATTAATAAAAATCGAACTGATGCCAAAGATTTTGCTCAATTGTTTAATATTCAATCTTGGCCAGATATACCAATTAATTATGGCAATTCCAAACATGTGGATGTTATTGCGGTGATGTTAATTCTACATAGTAAAATTGAAGATCCTCATTTAGCATCACTAAAACCTCATGATAAGTCCTATTGGGAGAAAGAAATAAATACATGTTTTTTTGCAAATCCATCTTTCGGTTGTTATTTTGGAAAAGATCAGATTTTATCTGTCTTGAAAGAAACTTTCCGAGTACTCAGTCTTGAACAAACGCTACAATAAAATTAAAGGCCGTCTGAAACCCCAAAATCAGGTTTTCAGACGGCCTTTTATCATCTTAAATAAACCGATAATTATCCTATCGAGGCCGTCTGAATTTCAATACGCCAAGCTCGGAGACAAAGCCGTTTAGGGGGATGTCGTGGGGTTCGGTCGGCAAGGTGTCGGTCAGTTGGCAGCCGAAGCCTACGCCCAAGGTTTGGGTTTGCAGGCGGTATTTCGTGGCGGAGAGGGTGGCGTCGTAATAGCCGCCGGCTTGTCCGAGGCGGTAGCCGCGTTTATCGATGCCGACGATGGGGACCAGCAGCAGGCTGAGTTGGTGGACGCGGATTTTTTTGCCGGTAAATTGGGGTACGCTCAATTTGGCGCGGCCGCGTTTGCGTTCTTGTTTGGTACCGTCGGCAGGGTAGGGGGTGAACCACATCCGCCGTGTGTTCGGTTCGATATAGGGCAGGTAGAGTTTTGCGCCGCGTTTTTGTGCGGCACGGACAAAGCCGTCCAATCGCAATTCCTTGCCCATCGGCCAATACACGCCGATTTTCCGTCCTTTTTTGATGTAGGGTTTGAGCAGGCGGTTGATGGTTTCGGTGGCGGCGTTACGCTCGTCGGCGCTCATTTGGGCGCGTGCGCGGCGGAACTGTTTGCGTAGTGCCGATTTTTCGGGATTCCTCATTTTCAGACGGCCTTTCGGGATTGCGGTAGAATGTTGCGATTATAACGATTTTGTTAACATTCAAACAGGACGCACACGATGTGGCACATTGTCGCCATCGGCTATCTTTTTGTTGCCGTGATGTTTTCCGCCGCGCAGCCGAGTATTGCGCGCGCGTTGATTTATTTGATTTTTTGGGCAGTGTTGCCCACCGTGTTCACGGTCTTCGTCGTGACCATCCGCCGCCGCAACCGCTTGATGAAACGACAGGAGCAGGCGGAGTTTAAGGCGGCCCGCCAAAAGGCGGTACAGACGGATGAAAAACAGGACGGAAAGGTATAAAATCCCTTTTCAGACGGCCTCTTATCCGCTATAATCCGTCAGTTTTCCATTTCGGAAACATGCTTTTATTTTTTTAAACTTATGCCCACTTTCGCCGAAGGGTGCTTGACAATAGGCGCCGCCTATCAAGTTCTATGCGATTGAATGTGTGCTCTTTAACCCTTTCAAGGAAATAACATGTCTCAAATTACTATGCGTCAGATGATTGAAGCCGGTGTTCACTTCGGTCACCAAACCCGTTTCTGGAACCCGAAAATGGCACAATACATTTTCGGTGCGCGCAACAAAATCCATATCGTAAACTTGGAAAAAACCCTGCCGATGTTCCAAGAGGCGCAAGAAGCCGTACGTCGTCTGGTTGCCAACAAAGGTACAGTATTGTTCGTAGGTACCAAACGCCAAGCCCGCGACATCATCCGCGAAGAAGCTACCCGTGCCGGTATGCCTTTCGTTGATTACCGCTGGTTGGGTGGTATGCTGACTAACTACAAAACCGTTAAGCAATCCATCAAACGCTTGGAAGAAAAAACTGCTGCCCTGGAAAACGCTGCTGAAGGCGGTTTCAACAAAAAAGAAATTCTGGAAATGCAACGCGACGTTGAAAAACTGGAACGTTCTTTGGGCGGTATCAAAAACATGAAAGGCCTGCCTGACGCGATTTTCGTTATCGATACCGGCTACCAAAAAGGTACTCTGGTTGAAGCTGAAAAATTGGGCATCCCTGTTATCGCCGTAGTCGATACCAACAATAGCCCTGACGGCGTGAAATACGTTATCCCTGGTAACGATGACTCCGCTAAAGCTATCCGCCTGTACTGCCGCGGCATTGCTGACGCAGTTTTGGAAGGCAAAAACCAAGCGCTGCAAGAAACTGTAGCCGCTGCCCAAGAAGCTGCTGCCGAGTAATTCGGTACACAGAAGAGGGGCGTTATGCCCCTTTTCTCAAATCCCGTTCTGAAATCCGTTTCAGACGGCCACTATTTCCAAACACGGCAATCGCCGTGTTCCCAAAAATCTAGGAGATTCAAAATGGCAGAAATTACTGCAAAAATGGTTGCCGACCTGCGCGCCGCTACCGGCCTGGGCATGATGGAATGCAAAAAAGCCTTGGTTGAAGCTGAAGGCAACTTCGATAAAGCCGAAGAAATCCTGCGTATTAAATCTGGTGCGAAAGCCGGTAAACTGGCTGGCCGTACTGCTGCCGAAGGCGTATTGGCTTACGCGATCAACGGCAATGTCGGTGCATTGGTTGAAGTAAACTGCGAAACCGACTTCGTTGCTAAAGACGCCGGCTTCGTAGAGTTCGCCAACTTCGTTGCTAAAACTGCTGCCGAGAAAAAACCGGCTTCTGTTGAAGAACTGAGCGAACTGGTTGAAGCAGAACGCAAAGCCATCATCGCTAAATTGGGCGAGAACATGTCTGTTCGCCGCTTCCAAGTGATCGACACTGCCAACCAACTGGTTGCCTACATCCACGGTGCTTTGGCTACCGAAGGCGTATTGGTTGAGTTCAAAGGCTCTGAAGACGTAGCACGCAAAATCGGTATGCACATCGTTGCCGCTAAACCACAATGCGTAAGCGAAGCCGAAGTAGATGCTGAAACCGTTGAAAAAGAACGCCACATCTACACTGAACAAGCTATCGCTTCCGGTAAACCTGCCGACATCGCCGCTAAAATGGTTGAAGGCCGTATCCGCAAATTCTTGGCTGAAATCACTCTGAACGGCCAAGCGTTCGTGATGAACCCTGATCAAACTGTTGCCCAATTCGCTAAAGAAAACGGCACTGAAGTGGTTAGCTTCGTACGCTACAAAGTAGGCGACGGTATCGAGAAAGCCGTTGTTGACTACGCAGCCGAAGTTGCTGCCGCTGCTAAAGTGTAAGGCACTTATGAAAAAGAAAGCACCTAGATTCCAAACGAATCAGGGTGCTTTTTTTTGAGAAAACCGTTTACGGTACCTATTTTAAGACGACCGAATATAAAGGCCGTCTGAAAACAAAACAATAATAGAACGACACACCATATCATTGTAATCCGACCGTTTGAAATTCAGACGGCCCAATTCCGACCGACGACATTCAAGAAAGCAAGGTATCCCATGACACAGCAAATCAAATACAAACGCGTATTACTGAAACTCTCCGGCGAATCCCTGATGGGTTCCGATCCGTTCGGCATCAATCACGATACCATCGTTCAAACTGTCGGCGAAATTGCCGAAGTCGTTAAAATGGGCGTGCAAGTCGGTATCGTTGTCGGCGGCGGTAACATTTTCCGCGGCGTATCTGCACAAGCAGGCAGCATGGACCGCGCCACTGCCGACTACATGGGCATGATGGCAACCGTGATGAACGCGTTGGCACTCAAAGACGCATTTGAAACTTTGGGCATCAAGGCGCGCGTACAATCCGCACTTTCCATGCAGCAAATCGCTGAAACTTACGCCCGTCCTAAAGCCATTCAATATTTGGAAGAAGGTAAAGTCGTGATTTTTGCCGCCGGTACCGGTAACCCGTTCTTCACGACCGACACTGCCGCCGCATTGCGCGGCGCGGAAATGAACTGCGACGTGATGCTCAAAGCCACCAACGTTGACGGCGTGTATACTGCAGACCCGAAAAAAGATCCATCAGCAACACGCTACGAAACCATTACTTTTGACGAAGCCTTGTTGAAAAACCTCAAAGTGATGGATGCCACCGCTTTCGCCCTCTGCCGAGAACGCAAGCTCAATATCGTGGTATTCGGCATTGCTAAAGAAGGCTCGCTCAAACGCGTGGTAACCGGCGAAAACGAAGGTACACTGGTTCACTGCTAATCATTGAAAGGCCGTCTGAAACAGCCGAACGGGATACATTCGGCTTTCAGACGGCCTTTTATTTTCAGTCGGTTGAGGTGGGTATTGGCTCATGGTTTGAAAAGGTTAAGAACTTGCTTGACCATAATCCCCAACCGACAATTCGATAACAAAAGGATACTCCATGAATATCACCGTCTTGGCTGTCGGCACGAAAATGCCGCGTTGGGTGGATGAAGCCGTCAGCGAGTACGCCAAACGCTTCGGGCGCGATGTCAATTATGCGCTGAAAGAAATCAAGCCAGAGAAACGCGGCGCGGGTGTGAATGCGGCTCAGGGTATGGCGGCTGAAGAAAAACGCCTGTTGGAAGCCATACCGCAGGGCGCGTTTTTGGTGGTATTGGATGAGCGCGGCAAAGCGCCGACTTCGGTCGAATTGGCACAACATTTGAAAGGCTGGCAGCAAAACGGCGAACACGTCTGCTTTATTATCGGCGGCGCAGACGGCATGACTGACCGTTTGAAACAGCAGGCAAACATGATGATGCGCCTTTCCAGCCTGACCTTGCCGCACGGCATGGTGCGCGTTTTATTGACCGAGCAGCTTTATCGCGCCGTTTCGATTTTGCACAATCATCCGTATCATCGGGAATAATCCGTTTTGATTGCAGGGATAAGACGGCAATGCCGCCTTGTCGGTTTGAAAGGGAATAGGGCAAGTCGGTTTAAAGCGGGGTTGAACCTGTTTTCAGACGGCCTGATTTTTCCGCATGAATCCTTTATAATCGTTTCTTTGATAAATCAACATCTTTCGGGAGAACCCAAATGTCCGATTTCCGTCAAGACTTCCTCAAATTCGCTTTGGCACAAAACGTGTTGAAATTCGGCGAATTTACGACCAAGGCCGGCCGTCAGTCGCCTTATTTTTTCAATGCCGGTTTGTTCAATGACGGCGCATCGACTTTGCAGCTGGCGAAGTTTTACGCCGAGGCCATTATTGCCAGCGGCGTGAAGTTCGATATGCTGTTCGGCCCAGCCTATAAAGGCATTATTTTGGCGGCGGCAACAGCGATGATGTTGGCGGAAAAAGGCGTAAACGTACCGTTTGCCTACAATCGCAAAGAAGCCAAAGACCACGGCGAGGGCGGTGTGTTGGTGGGCGCGCCTTTGAAAGGCCGCGTGCTGATTATCGATGATGTGATTTCCGCCGGTACATCCGTGCGCGAATCGGTCAAACTGATTGAGGCCGAAGGCGCAACGCCTGCCGCAGTGGCCATTGCGCTCGACCGCATGGAAAAAGGCACTGGCGAATTGTCGGCGGTGCAGGAAGTCGAAAAACAATACGGCCTGCCGGTGGTTTCAATTGCCAACTTGAATGACTTGTTCACGCTCTTGCAAAACAATGCCGAATTTGGTGGCTTTTTCGAGCCGGTCAAAGCCTATCGCGAACGTTACGGCGCGGTTTAAACCATAACATCATGCTCAGGTCGTCTGAAACATTTTTCAGACGGCCTGAAACATTGGCTAAAATATATTTTTGATTCAATACACTTACGGAAAATACTCATGCCTGCTTGTTCTTGTCCTCATTGTAAAACACCACATTGGGTGAAAGATGCCCAGTTGAACGTGGCGCAGGGTTTCGTGGTCTGCACGCGTTGTTCGGGGATGTTTAAGGCCAAGGATTATCTGTCGGGCAACCTGCCGGCCGATCCGGCTCATCTGCCTGTGGCGGTAACGGATGTGCGCCTCGTGCATAACATCGGCGCGCAAATCCTCAAACATTCCAAACTCTCGCGCAAAGAAATTTCCGATTTGCTCAACAGCGCGCTCAAGGAAGAGCCTAAGGCGGAAGAGCAGGCGGCGGTCAAAACGCGCAAGGACGGTTTCAACTGGACGTTGGCATCGCTGATTGCGCTGACGGTTTTGATTATGCAACTCTTTTATCTTGCCCTGCTATGAGTGCCATCACCCATTTTGTCGCCAGCTTTCGCGAGGCCGCGCCCTATATCCAATATTTGCGCGGTAAAACCATGGTGGTCGGCGTTACCGACAGCCTGTTGGAAGGCGAAACCCTGATTCGTTTGGCCGCAGATTTGAATCTGTTGGCCAGCTTGGGCTTGCGTTTGGTCTTGGTACATGGTTCGCGGCATTTACTTGACAAATTGGCTTCGGGTCGGAATTTTGTTCCGAAATACAGCGGCAGCCGCCGGATTACCGATGAAGCGACTTTAATGGAAGTGAAGCAGGTGGCGGGGATTATCCGCAGCGATGTGGAAGCCGCCTTGTTCAGCAGCGTATCCGCACAGCAACGGAGCAAGCCGCCGGTTATCGCGTGCGGCAACTTTATTACCGCCCGTCCGTTGGGCGTGATCGACGGCGTGGACATGGGCTATACCGGTACCGTCCGCAAAATCGACGCGGAAGAAATCCGTTTGCGTTTGGATAGCGGCGCGGTGGTGCTTATCAGTCCTTTGGGGCATTCGTACAGCGGCAAAACCTTCAATCTGAGCATGTGCGAAACCGCTCAGGAAGTGGCCATGGCTTTGCAGGCGGAGAAACTGGTTTTCTTGACCGAAGAAACCGGTATCCGCCGAGCCGACGGTTCGTTGGCCAATACTTTGTCTGTCGGCGAAGTGCAGGAACTGATACACGACAATCCCGATGCGCCGGCCGATTTGCTGCATGCGGCGGTAGGCGCGTTGGAAAACGGCGTATCGCGGGTGCAGATTCTCAACGGCCGTGAAGACGGCAGCCTGTTGCGCGAGCTGTTTACCCGCGAGGGCAGCGGTACATCTATTGCGCGTGAGCCGTTTGTTTCCATTCGTCAGGCACGCAGCGACGACATTCCGCACATCATCGCCTTAATCCGTCCGCTGGCGGAACAAGGCATCTTGTTACACCGCAGCCGCGAGTATTTGGAAAACCATATTTCCAGTTTTTCCGTATTGGAACACGATCAAAACATTTACGGCTGCGTGGCGTTGAAAACCTTTGCCGAACCGGACTGCGGCGAATTGGCCTGTCTGGTGGTGTCGCCCGAAGCGCGTGACGGCGGCTACGGCGAATTGCTGTTGGAACATCTGTTTCAAAAAGCACGCGCCTTAAATATCAAAACGCTTTTCGCCTTATCCACGCACACGGGCGAATGGTTTGTCGAACGGGGCTTTCAGACGGCCTCGGCCGATGACCTGCCTGCCGAACGCCGGCAGGAATACAATGCCAACGGCCGCAATTCCAAAGTATTTGTTTATGACTTGCAGGCCGTCTGAAAACCTTAATCCTATTATCCGTTTTTAAAAATTACTCAAATCTTATGTTGAAAATTATCTCTGCCAACGTCAACGGCATCCGCTCCGCCTATAAAAAAGGTTTTTATGAATACATCGCCGCTTCCGGTGCCGACATCGTCTGCGTGCAGGAACTGAAAGCTCAAGAGGCCGACCTGTCAGACGATATGAAAAATCCGCACGGTATGCACGGCTACTGGCATTGCGCCGAAAAGCGCGGGTACAGCGGCGTGGCGGTGTACAGCAAACGCAAACCCGACAATGTGCAAATCGGCATGGGCATTGAAGAATTTGACAGGGAAGGCCGTTTTGTCCGTTGCGATTTCGGCAAGTTGTCGGTAATTTCGCTGTATCTGCCCAGCGGCAGCAGCGCGGAAGAGCGCCAACAAGTGAAATACCGCTTTTTGGACGCGTTCTATCCCATGCTCGAAGCCATGAAAAACGAAGGGCGCGACATCGTCGTCTGCGGCGACTGGAACATTGCCCACCAAAACATCGACTTGAAAAACTGGAAGGGCAATCAGAAAAATTCGGGCTTCTTGCCTGAAGAGCGAGAATGGATAGGCAAAGTCATCCATAAGCTCGGTTGGACGGATATGTGGCGCACACTTTATCCTGATGTGCCGGGCTATACCTGGTGGAGCAACCGCGGACAAGCGTATGCGAAAGATGTCGGGTGGCGTATCGATTATCAGATGGTTACGCCGGAGTTGGCCGCCAAAGCCGTTTCCGCACATGTTTATAAAGACGAAAAATTCTCGGATCACGCCCCTTTAGTTGTGGAGTATGACTATGTTGCCGAATAAGGTTTTGGGTAAATATGATTGGAATATAAACGGCAAAACCGGCGTAGGCGCGGCGTGGGTCGTGGCGGCATTTGTGCTGCCTATGCTGGTGTGGGCGGTGTTTATGCTGGCGCGGATGTCCGGCTGGGTTGCACCGACCAAGGCCAATCCGACTTGGGCGTTGGTATGGCTGCTGTTTTCCCTGCCTTGCCTGCTGATTGCGGCCAAATGCTTTGCTTGGAAGGGTTGGCGGCTGGTTGCCAACATCGTACTTTGTCTGGCGACTTGTGCCATCCTCAGCGTGCCTGCCGCATTGCTGATTGCATTTACACTCAACGACTTGCTCAAATAGGCCGTCTGAAATGCAGAGCTTCGAACTCGAAGAAATGGCACTGTTTCTGATACGCGATGCGGATGAAGCGGAAATGTGGATAGACCGCTGGGCGGTCAGCTATCCGATTGTTCAAACTGCCGAAGCCGATAGTCGGCAAACCATTTCCGAATGGCAACACGCCATTCAGACGGCTTTCGACCATATCGTCAGCAGAAATATTGCCGTCGTGGCTCATGGTGCCGGCGTGTCCGCATTTTTAGCATGGCTGTATCAAGCCGACATCATGACGCAAAAACGCCTGACCAATATTATTTTGGTCTCGCCGCGTCCAGAAGCTTTTCCCGAGGACGAAATCCATACGTTCCAGCGTGTCCGCTGCCCTTGCCGTACAGCGCTGGTTATCGCCGAAACAAACGGCACGCCACGCGATTGGGCGCAAGAACAGGCAGACCGTTGGCATGCACGCCTGCTTCAATCGCCGCATTCCGGCAAGTTAAACGGCGCACTCGGCGGCTGGCAATGGGGCATGAAGCTGATGCAGGAAATGCTGTTGAGTAAATAGTTTGAAGTGTCTATTGATAAACAAAGGCCGTCTGAAACCGATATGTATTTCAGACGGCCTTTGTTTACAAATATCATGTTAAATATAATTAAAAGAAACTATTCTCATTTCTTTTTTGAAGCAATATAATTCGGTTGTTTCGTTAAATTGAGTATAAAAATGCAAATACCATTTCATTTGGCTTTATTACCCACGCTGATTATCGCTTCCTTCCCTGTTGCTGCCGCCGATACGCAGGACAATGGTGAACATTACACCGCTACTTTGCCCACTGTTTCTGTGGTCGGACAGTCCGATACCAGCGTACTCAAAGGCTACATCAACTACGACGAAGCCGCCGTTACCCGCAACGGACAGCTCATTAAAGAAACGCCGCAAACCGTTGATACGCTCAATATCCAGAAAAACAAAAATTACGGCACGAACGATTTGAGTTCCATCCTCGAAGGCAATGCCGGCATCGATGCTGCCTACGATATGCGCGGCGAAAGCATTTTTCTGCGCGGCTTTCAAGCCGACGCATCCGATATTTACCGTGACGGCGTGCGCGAAAGTGGACAAGTGCGCCGCAGCACCGCCAACATCGAGCGCGTCGAAATCCTGAAAGGCCCGTCTTCCGTGCTTTACGGGCGCACCAACGGCGGCGGCGTCATCAACATGGTCAGCAAATACGCCAACTTCAAACAAAGCCGCAACATCGGAGCGGTTTATGGCTCGTGGGCAAACCGCAGCCTGAATATGGACATCAACGAAGTGCTGAACAAAAACGTCGCCATCCGTCTCACCGGCGAAGTCGGGCGCGCCAATTCGTTCCGCAGCGGCATAGACAGCAAGAATGTCATGGTTTCGCCCAGCATTACCGTCAAACTCGACAACGGCTTGAAGTGGACGGGGCAATACACCTACGACAATGTGGAGCGCACGCCCGACCGCAGCCCGACCAAGTCCGTGTACGACCGCTTCGGGCTGCCTTACCGCATGGGTTTTGCCCACCCGAACGATTTTGTTAAAGACAAGCTGCAAGTTTGGCGTTCCGACCTCGAATACGCCTTCAACGACAAATGGCGCGCCCAATGGCAACTCGCCCACCGCACGGCGGCGCAGGATTTCGACCATTTCTATGCAGGCAGCGAAAACGGCAGCCGAATCAAACGCAACTACGCTTGGCAGCAGACCGACAACAAAACCCTGTCGTCCAATTTCACACTCAACGGCGACTACAACATCGGCCGTTTTGAAAACCACCTGACCGTAGGCATGGATTACAGCCGCGAACACCGCAACCCGACCTTGGGTTTCAGCCGCACCTTTTCCGCCTCCATCAACCCCTACGACCGCGCGAGCTGGCCGGCTTCGGGTAGATTGCAGCCCGTTCTCACTCAAAACCGACACAAGGCCGATTCCTACGGCATCTTTGTGCAAAACATCTTCTCCGCCACGCCCGATTTGAAATTCGTCCTCGGCGGCCGTTACGACAAATACACCTTTAATTCCGAAAACAAACTCACCGGCAGCAGCCGCCAGTACAGCGGCCACTCGTTCAGCCCCAACATCGGCGTAGTGTGGAACATCAACCCAGTCCACACACTTTACGCCTCGTATAACAAAGGCTTCGCGCCTTATGGCGGACGCGGCGGCTATTTGAGTATCGACACGTCGTCTGCTGCCGTGTTCAACGCCGACCCCGAGTACACCCGCCAATACGAAACCGGCGTCAAAAGCAGCTGGCTGGACGAACGCCTCAGCACTACGTTGTCCGCCTACCAAATCGAACGCTTCAATATCCGCTACCGCCCCGACGCGCAAAATGATCCCTACACTTGGGCAGTCAGCGGTAAACACCGTTCGCGTGGCGTGGAATTGTCCGCCATCGGGCAAATCATACCCAAAAAACTCTATCTGCGCGGTTCGTTGGGTGTGATGCAGGCGAAAGTGGTTGAGGACAAGGAAAATCCCGACCGAGTGGGCATCCATTTGAATAACACCAGCAACGTTACCGGCAACCTGTTTTTCCGTTATACCCCAACCGAAAACCTCTACGGCGAAATCGGCGTAACCGGTACAGGCAAACGCTACGGTTACGACTCAAGAAATAAAGAAGTGACCACGCTTCCAGGCTTTGCCCGAGTTGACGCCATGCTTGGCTGGAACCATAAAAACGTCAACGTTACCTTTGCCGCGGCCAATCTGCTCAATCAAAAATATTGGCGTTCGGACTCTATGCCGGGTAATCCGCGCGGCTATACTGCCCGGGTAAATTACCGTTTCTGATGAAATCAGGCAAAGGCCGTCTGAAAATAAGGCTATGATCTAAGCCATATTTCAGACGGCCTTTTATAAAGGTTGAAATAAAACTAAACACATTTTTTCACTCAAATCGAACACACCTCCAACAAAATGCCATAAAATCGGCCCATTGATTTGAATGTAAAGAGATACCTATGAAACTGAAAACCTTAGCTTTGACTTCATTGACCCTGTTGGCATTGGCCGCTTGCAGCAAACAGGCTGAAACCAGCGTTCCGGTAGACAGCGCCCAAAGCAGCGCATCTGCTCCGGCAGCCCCTGCCGAATTGACCGAAGGTGTCAATTACACCGTATTGTCCAATCCGATTCCGCAACAGCAGGCCGGCAAAATCGAAGTATTGGAATTCTTCGGCTACTTCTGCCCGCATTGTGCCCATCTTGAGCCGGTTTTGAGCGAGCACATCAAAACGTTTAAAGACGATACCTATATGCGCCGGGAGCATGTCGTGTGGGGTGATGAAATGAAACCTTTGGCACGTTTGGCGGCCGCAGTGGAAATGGCCGGTGAATCAGATAAAGCCAACAGCCATATTTTCGATGCGATGGTTAACCAAAAAATCAATCTGGCCGATACCGATACCCTGAAAAAATGGTTGTCTGAGCAAACTGCATTTGACGGCAAAAAAGTATTGGCTGCATTTGAAGCGCCCGAAAGTCAAGCGCGTGCGGCTCAAATGGAAGAGTTGACCAATAAATTCCAAATCAGCGGCACACCGACCGTTATCGTTGGCGGCAAATACCAAGTCGAATTTAAAGACTGGCAGTCCGGCATGACCACGATTGATCAGTTGGTGGACAAAGTACGCGAAGAGCAGAAAAAGCCGCAATAAGTTGAGGATTGAATGAGCAAAGGCCGTCTGAAAATAGGATTTCAGACGGCCTTTTATATGAGATGTTATAGAAAGAAATGGTTGTTTAAAGCCTCATGGTTTAAATCAGAATGCAAAACAAAAACGCCGTCTGAAATTTCAGACGGCGTTTTCTGTCAAATCGGCTTATAAACCTGGGAACATGCCTTTCATTCCCTTCATGCCTTTGGCCAAGCGCATCAGTTTGCCTAAACCGTTGCCGCTGAACATCTTCATCATTTGCTGCATTTGTTCAAACTGTTTGAGCAATTTGTTCACTTCCTGCACGGTCGTACCCGCACCCATTGCAATACGGCGTTTGCGGCTGGCTTTGAGCAGGGCAGGGTTGGTGCGTTCTTTAGGGGTCATCGAGTTGATGATGGCTTCTACTTTGCCCATCGCTTTTTCAGCCGTGCCTTCGGGGATTTGTTTCGATATTTGGCCTAGTTCGCCTGGCATTTTCGACATCAAGTTTTCCAAGCCGCCCATATTGCGCATCTGTTGGATTTGTTCTTTAAAGTCATTGAGGTCGAAGCCTTTGCCTTTTTGCAGTTTTTTCGCCATTTTGGCAGCGGCTTCTTCATCAATACCTTTTTGAACGTCTTCAATCAGGGTCAATACGTCGCCCATGCCGAGGATACGGCTGGCAAGACGGTCGGGGTGGAAAGGTTCAAGGCCATTGATTTTTTCGCCGACGCCGATAAATTTAATCGGTTTGCCGGTTACATGGCGTACGGACAATGCCGCACCGCCGCGCGAATCGCCGTCCATCTTGGTCAATACGACACCGGTCAGCGGCAGGGCTTCATTAAATGCCTGAGCAGTGTTCACCGCATCCTGACCCAACATGGCATCGATAACGAACAAAGTTTCAACCGGGTTGACCGCCGCATGAAGCGCTTTGATTTCGTTCATCATCTCTTCATCGATTGCCAAACGGCCGGCGGTATCGACCATCAAGACATCGTAAAAATGTTTTTTGGCATAATTGACGGCGGCAGTTGCAATTTCAACCGGTTTTTGGTTGGTATCGGATGGGAAAAAGTCCACGCCGACCTGTTCGGCCAACAGGCGCAGCTGTTCAATCGCGGCAGGGCGGTAAACGTCGGCAGATACCACCAAAACTTTTTTCTTCTGATCGTTTTTCAGCAGGCGGGCGAGTTTGCCGACAGTTGTTGTCTTACCGGCACCCTGCAAACCAGCCATCAAAACGATGGCAGGCGGTGAAACCGATAAATCCAGCGTTTTGTTTTCCTTGCCCATCAGTTCGACTAAGGCTTGGTTGACCACGCCGATAAAGGCTTGGTCAGGCGTCAGGCTACCGACGACTTCTTGGCCAAGGGCCTGTTCTTTGACTGTGTTGACGAATTCTTTAACGACGGGCAATGCAACGTCGGCTTCCAGCAGGGCAAGACGAACCTCGCGCAAGGCTTCTTTAATATTGTCTTCGGTCAGCGTTGATTGGCCGCGAATATTTTTAAGTACCTTGCTGAAGCGGTTGGTCAGGTTGTCTAACATACTTATCCTTGATAATGAGAATAGCTGCCCAATACAGGGCATTCTTTGTTAAAATAAAATTCGGATTATTTTACACGATAGTCCGAAGTTATGCTTCAAGAACACAAACACGACAGCCAGGCCGTCTGAAACCCTAACGGCTGTCCGTCAAGTGTTCATATGTCTATTGAGAAAGTTATTTATGCCGATTGTTTTAATCTGCCTTATGCTGGTGTATGCCGGATTGGGCACATTTTCCTGGTTGCAACATAAAAAGCACAATAATAAGTCTTACCCGCTGAAAACCGAGCTGCTGATTTTGAGTGGCGCATTATTGGTACATGGCGCAGCATTGATGTTCCCAGTATTGCAGGATAGGGTATTGATTACCGGTTTTGGTTATTCGCTCAGTCTGATAGTTTGGCTGATGCTGATGATGTACTGCCTGGGCAGCTTCTTTTATTGTCTGCGCGGGGTGCAGCTCTTATTGTATCCCTGTGCCGCATTGACCTTATTGTTGGGTTTCCTTTTCCCAGGTGATTTTTCAGGCCGCCAAATCGTAGACCTATTGCCGCTGTCGCACATCGCATCATCATTGCTCGCATATGGACTGTTTGGCATCGTTACCTTATTTGCCATCCTGATCCTTTTGCTCGACCGCAATCTGCACAAACGCCGTTTTTCCGCATTGGTCAGCTTCTTGCCGCCATTATTGAGTTTGGAAAAACTCATGTTCCAAGGTATGTGGGCAGGATTCGTCTTATTGACCTATTCCGTTATCAGCGGTACGTTTTTTGCAGAAACCATTTTCGGCAAGCCGATGACCTTCACGCATAAAACCATCTTCAGTATTATGTCGTGGCTGATTTATGGCGCATTATTGTTGAAACACAGCATGACCGCATGGCGCGGCAAAAAAGCTGCCGTTTGGACTATTGTCGGATTTGTCAGTCTGATTTTTGCCTATGTAGGCAGTAAATTCGTCCTAGAAATTGTCCTTCAACGTATTGGATAAATAGAAAACATAAAAAAAGGCCGTCTGAAAGAGCAATTCAGACGGCCT
>NZ_KV799928.1:0-28073 GCF_001810105.1 Neisseria sp. HMSC068C04 | reverse complement strand
AAAAAACGCAATCTGTTTCAGATTGCGTTTTTTTATTGTATTTGCTGTGTATGTTTTATGGCCGTCTGAAACGCTCAGCAAATCCAGAGGCAGAAGTGTGTAAAATAATTGCCCAGGCTTTTGTCGTCTATATGCGCTTTTCGATCTCATTTTACCATTGTCAAAACCCAATTTATTGACAACAGTATTCATCTTAAAAATACCTAAACCTGAATTTACATGATTTCATATTTATAATTATTTGATTTTATATTATAAAAATATTTATTTGAACTTTTCTTAAAAAATGCCGTCTGAAATAAAGACAAGACGGAATATCTCTGTTAATGTGTAAATGTCGGCCGGCGTTTGCCGGTTTTTTATTGAAACCATTTGGGAGTCAATTATGAATATGAATGTTAAATTAATCGTTCCTGCTGTTTTGGCGGCTGTTGCCCTGACTGCATGTAGCAGCGGTTCCAAAGCCAAACCTGAAACCAAAGCTGCGCCTACTGCGCAACAACAAACTCAAGCTCAGGCTCAACAAGCTCAAGCTCCAGTACCTAATACTTTGAAAGTAGACTCTATCGACGGTACTAAAGAGGTTCACTACAAATGCGGTAAAGACGGCAAAGAGCCGCTGAGCGTAATGTACGGCTTCAAAGGCAACGAAGTTGTTGCCGCCCAAGTAAAATACAAAGGCCAATTAACTGAAAACCTGTTCCGTATCACTGACAGCAGCAAAGATGTAAACGCATTCTGGGGCGGCAATGTCGCTTGGGTTGCTGAAGCAGCCACTGCAGCCAACGTAGACAAAGTTGACGGCAACATGCTGACTATCCGCGGTACTACCGAAGTAAACGGCAAACAAGAAGTGGTTGATCAAATCGTTACCCGCTTCTGCGCATTGGACAAAGGCGCGAAAGCTGCCGCTAAACCTGCTGCTAAAAAAGTGAAAAAATAATCTTTTACCGACAGCTTTAAACGCTGGGTAAAATAAAACAGGCCGTCTGAAAAGTTTTCAGACGGCCTGTTCTTTTGAGTGGTTTAACCTAAGAACCAGAATTTCAGTGCCCACAACACGGCGACGATCCATACCATAGGCGGTACGTCTTGAGTGCGGTTGCACAAGAGTTTGATGAGTGCGTAGCTGATAAAGCCGAATGCAATACCGTCGGCAATCGAGTAGGTAAACGGCATGAAGACGATGGTCAGGAATGCTGGTGCGGCTTCGGTCATATCATCCCAATCGATTTCGCGCGCGCTGCGCAACATTTGCGCGCCTACATAGAGCAGGGCGGGTGCGGTAGCGAATGCAGGAATGCTTTGAACCAGCGGGGAGAAAATCAGACAGGCCAGCATCAGTACGCCGACGGTAACGGCAGTCAGGCCGGTACGGCCGCCGGCAGAAACGCCTGCCGCGCTTTCAACGTAAGGGGTAGTAGAAGAAGTACCCAAGGCGGCGCCTGCGATAATGGCGGTAGAGTCGGCAAGCAGGGCGCGTTTCAAACGCGGCAGTTTGCCGTCTTGCAACAGGCCTGCGCGATGAGAAACACCGACCAATGTGCCGGTAGAGTCAAACAGGTCAACCAGGAAGAATACAAAAATCACGCTGACCATGCTGACGGTGAACAAGCCTTTGAAGTCCATCTGCATGAAGGTTGGCGCAATGCTTGGAACTTCGCCGACCACGCCTTTGAACTCGCTCAAACCCAAGATGGTGGAGATAGCGGTCAGCGTCAGAATGGTAATGATGATGGAGCCTTTAACGCGGAAGTGGCCAAGTGCAACCACCATGACAAAGCCAGCCATAGCCAGCAGGGCGGTAGGCTGGTGGATGTCGCCCAAGCCGACCAATGTGGCAGGATTGGCCACAATCACGCCTGCGCCTTTGAGTGCAATCAATGCCAAGAAGAGGCCGATACCTGCGGCAATCGACATTTTCAAGCCCATAGGCAGGGCGTTGACCAGCATTTCGCGCACTTTAAAGAAACTGAACAGGATGAAAATAATACCTGAAATGAAAACGGCACCCAAAGCCACACGCCAGTCTACGCCCATGCCTTTGACGACGGCAAAGGTAAAGTAGGCGTTCAAACCCATGCCCGGAGCGAGGGCGATCGGGTAGTTGCCGACAAAGCCCATCACGAAACAGCCGATGGCGGAGGCGATACAGGTGGCCACGAATACTGCGCCCATATCCATGCCGGTTTCACCCAAAATCAGGGGATTGACGATGATGATGTAGCACATGGCGAGGAAGGTTGTCACGCCGGCCATAATTTCCGTGCGCACGTTGGTCTGATTGGCGTTGAGGTTGAATAATCTTTCCAAAACGCTTTGATTTGAAGAACTCATTCGAGATATTCCTTTGGGGAAAGCCGTTCAAAGACGGCATCGTCGGGTTTAACTGCCGGAAGCTCGGATTTTAGCCTTAACTTCTCAACAGATAAGGGAATTTTCGGGCGGTATTATACTGAAAAGCCTTTTGTTCGGGTAATAAAAATACATGAATCAGATAATGCCGGGCCGAACCAAGATAAAGGCCGTCTGAACAGTTTCAGACGGCCTTTGTTTGTGTGTGCTTATACCGGTTTGCCTTTCAGGGAGAAAGTGTAGGCTTCGGTGATTTCCAAATCGATCATTTGGTTGATCATGTCGGGTGTACCGGTAAAGTTGACCACGCGGTTGTTGGCGGTACGGGCTTGCAGTTGGTCAGGGTCTTTTTTGGAGATGCCTTCAACCAAGCAGCGTTGAACCGTGCCGACCATGGTTTGGTTGATGCGCGCGGTTTCGGCTTCGATGACTTCGTTTAAAGCTTCGAGGCGGCGCACTTTTTCTTCATGTGGTGTGTCGTCGTGCAGGTTGGCGGCAGGCGTGCCAGGGCGCGGACTGTAAATAAAGACGAAGCTCAAGTCGAAGGCGATGTCTTTGACCAATTTCAAGGTTTGCTCGAACTCGCGCTCGGTCTCGCCGGGGAAGCCGACGATAAAGTCGGAGCTGAGGCACAAATCAGGACGGATGGCACGCAGTTTGCGGATGATGGATTTGTATTCCAAGGCGGTGTAGCCGCGTTTCATCGCGCTCAATACGCGGTCGGAACCGCTTTGAATCGGCAGGTGCAGGTGGGAAACCAGCTTCGGCAGGTCGCGGTAGCACTCGATAATCGCGTCGGTAAATTCGCGCGGATGGCTGGTGGTAAAGCGCAGGCGTTCTATGCCGGGTATTTCGTGGACGATGCGCAACAAAGTGGCAAAGTCGCAGATTTCGCCGTTTTCCATTTCGCCGCGATAGGCATTGACGTTTTGGCCTAAGAGGTTGATTTCTTTAACGCCTTGTTGTGCCAAACCGGCAATCTCGGTCAATACGTCGTTGAGCGGGCGGGAGAATTCTTCACCGCGGGTGTAAGGGACGACGCAGTAAGAGCAGTATTTGGAACAGCCTTCCATAATGGAAATGAATGCCGAGCCGCCTTCTACGCGCGCAGGCGGCAGATGGTCGAATTTTTCGATTTCGGGGAAGGAAATATCGATTTGAGACAGGCCGGTGGTTTCTTTGTCGACGATGAGTTTGGGCAGGCGGTGCAGTGTTTGCGGGCCGAAAACCACGTCCACATACGGAGCGCGTTTGACAATGTTTTCGCCTTCTTGAGAGGCAACGCAGCCGGCGACGCCGATGATGAGGTCGGGATTTTTTTCTTTGAGCGGGCGTACGCGGCCCAAGTCGGAGAAGACTTTCTCTTGCGCTTTTTCACGCACGGAGCAGGTGTTGAACAAGATGATGTCGGCGTCGTCAGGTTGGGTAACCTGTTCGATGCCGCCGTGTTCTTCGGCGAGGACGGACAGCATTTTTTCGCTGTCGTACTCGTTCATTTGGCACCCGAAGGTGCGGATAAATACTTTTTTCATGGTTTGTTTTGATTGACTTGCTTGTTGTAAAAGGGTTCAGACGGCCTGTGAAATACTCGGGCCGTCTGAAAAATTATTCTTCCGCCTTTTTCTGCTTTTTGGCGTGTTCGATGAACTTGTCGGCTTCGGCGTCGGTCAAAATCCAGATTTCGCGGACGAGGCGGCTTTCTTCGTTGTATTTGAACGCAACGGCTTTGCCGGTTTGATTCAGCAGGCGGCCCATCGGAATGAAACGGTCGTTTTCATCGTGAATTTTGGTGAAGCGGGTGATTTGCAGTTTGGCCGCATTGCCGTCCACAATTCCCAAGGTCAGCAGGCGCGTCCAAGAAAAACCGCCTTTGCTGACTTTCAGATAAGGCAAATCGACAGTTTTTAAAACGGCCACATCCATATCGTCAGGCAGGCTGCGTTGTGCATGGACGAGGGAGGACGCCAAAAGGGCGAGGCTGAGTATGAATCCGCGTAACATGATGCTTTTCTTTTATTGTTTCAATAGGTCGCGGATTATAGCACAAGCAGGAAAAATGTGGATAGAGTGTTTGTTTTTAAAGAATAATTTTGATTTTGCGCCCGATTCTTATTTTGAAGACTGGGCCGTCTGAAAAGGATTTGGTGTTAAAATGGCACCGATTTAATTTTCAGACGACCTCTTACGAAAGAATTGACCATGAACCGTAATGAAAGCTTGTTCAACCGCGCCAAAGCCATTATTCCCGGCGGCGTGAATTCTCCTGTGCGCGCATTCGGCAGCGTCGGCGGCGTACCGCGCTTCATCAAAAAGGCAGAAGGCGCGTATGTTTGGGACGAAAACGGCACGCGTTATACCGACTATGTCGGCTCTTGGGGCCCTGCGATTGTCGGCCATGCCCATCCTGAAGTCATTGAAGCCGTGCGCGAAGCAGCATTGGGCGGTTTGTCGTTTGGTGCGCCAACTGAAAGCGAAATTGTCATTGCCGAAGAAATCGCCAAAATCATGCCGTCCGTTGAGCAGCTGCGCCTTGTCAGCTCCGGTACGGAAGCAACGATGACCGCCATCCGTCTGGCACGCGGTTTTACCGGACGCGACAAAATCATCAAGTTTGAAGGCTGCTACCACGGCCATTCCGACAGTCTGTTGGTGAAAGCAGGCAGCGGTCTGCTGACGTTTGGCAACCCTTCTTCCGCCGGTGTGCCTGCCGACTTTACCAAACACACTTTGGTACTTGAATACAACAATATCGCCCAACTGGAAGAAGCCTTTGCACAAAGCGGCAATGACATTGCCTGTGTAATTTTGGAGCCTTTTGTCGGCAATATGAATCTGGTTAGGCCGTCTGAAGCCTTTGTCAAAGCCTTACGCGAATTGACTGAAAAACACGGTGCCGTGTTGATTTACGACGAAGTGATGACCGGCTTCCGCGTGGCGCTGGGTGGCGCGCAATCTTTGCACGGCATCAAACCTGATTTGACCACCATGGGCAAAGTGATTGGTGGCGGTATGCCTTTGGCAGCGTTCGGCGGCCGTAAAGATATTATGGAATGCATTTCCCCGTTGGGCGGCGTATATCAGGCAGGTACATTGTCCGGCAATCCGATTGCGGTTGCCGCCGGTTTGAAAACGCTGGAAATCATTCAGCGCGAAGGCTTCTATGAAAACCTGACTGCCTTGACCCAACGCCTCGCCAACGGTATTACTGACGCGGCTAAAGCACATGGCGTTGAGTTTACGGCGGATAGCGTGGGCGGCATGTTTGGTTTGTATTTTGCCAGCCATACACCGCAAAACTATGCCGACATGGCGCGTTCCAATATCGACGGTTTCAAACATTTCTTCCACGGTATGCTCGACCGCAATGTCGCATTCGGCCCGTCAGCTTATGAAGCCGGTTTTGTTTCCGCCGCGCATACGCCTGAGCTGATTGATGAAACCATTGCTGTGGCACACGAAGTGTTCAAAGAAATGGCAAAATAAAAGCTGAAGCTGTCATGTGAAAAAAGGCCGTCTGAAAAATATTCAGACGGCCTTTCGCTATTTTAAATCAATGCTTGATTATGCTTCTTCGACTTTGCTGCGGATAATCAGCAGAGGCAGGTGGCTTTGACGCATTACGGTCTCGGCGAAGCTGCCCATCAGCAGGTGCATCAGGCCGGTGCGGCCGTGTGTGCCGAGTACCAGCAGGTCTGCGCCGTTGTTGTCGGCGTAGTCAACCAAGTCTTGCGCCATTTCGCGCGCGCCTTTGTTGGCAACCAACAGGTGTTTCACGATGTTTTCAACGCCGCTTTCACGCGCTGTTTTTTCTGCGAAATCCAAAACTTCGTTACCTTGAGCCACTGCGGCGGCTTCGTAGCTTTCGTGTTGCAGGAATTCAGGAGCTAAAGCCATGTATTCGGCAGGGTTGGCAACGTGAACCAAAGTCAGTTGGGCTTTGTTGAGGCTTGCCAGTTCGGCGGCGTGTTTCAATGCATTGAGGGAGGTCTCGCTACCGTCAACGGCTACAACCAGATGTTTGTACATATTTATTCTCCTTTTGCGCCGAGCAGCGGCACTTTCGTTTAATATGAAATCAGAACTTGTCTGAATGTGAAACGATTATAAACTCTTTCGGGCGGGTACAACAGCCCATCTGCTTTCAAGTATAATGTCAGTCCGATTCGCCTGTGGCGTTTTTCATTAATTTATTGATATATCACAAGGTTACTTATGCAGGACGCCGCTTTTCTTTCTTCGCGCCGCTTTGGCGGCATTGCCAGACTTTACGGAGACGAAGCACTGGCGCGCTTTTCGCGTGCGCATGTGTGCGTGGTCGGCGTCGGCGGCGTCGGCTCGTGGGCGGTGGAGGCTTTGGCGAGGAGCGGTATCGGTCGTTTAACGCTGATTGATTTGGACAACGTTGCCGAGTCCAATGTCAACCGCCAGTTGCACGCTTTGACCGATGATTTCGGTAAGGCAAAAGTTACCGCTTTGCGCGAACGCATTGCCCAAATCAATCCGCAATGCGAAGTGACGGAAATCGAAGATTTTGTTACTGAAGACAATCTGGACGAGCTTTTCAGACGGCCTTTTGACTTTGTCATCGACGCCATCGACCAAATCCGTGTCAAAGCGGCGATGGCGGCGTATTTCGTGCAACATAAACAACCGTTTATTATCAGCGGCGGCGCGGGCGGACAAAAAAATCCGGCTTTGATTCAAACCGCCGATTTGAGCCGCGTTACCCACGATCCTCTGCTTTCCAATTTGCGCTACACCTTGCGCAAACGCTACGGCTTCAGCCGCGATACCAAAGAAAAAATGCGCGTGCCTTGCGTCTATTCAACCGAGAATATTATTCCGCCGCAATCCGGCGAAGCGTGTTCGACCGATGCAGCGCCGCAAGGTTTGTCCTGCGCGGGCTATGGGGCGAGTATGCTGGTAACGGCTTCGTTTGGTTTGTACTGTGCGCAGGCTGCGGTGGAGCATATTGCGGGACGGAAGTGAGATGAATCGATTTTTTAAAGCCTATTTTATCGGTAGTCTGATTTATGCAATTGTCTTTGGTTTGTTGATGTACGGTGTCGATTTGCTGCTTACAGGATTCGATTGTTTTGATATTGACCCTGAAAATGAACAGCGTCTACAGTATTGTTCACGAGCTCATGAAATGTCGGCTTTTGAGAAAGCATCTTTGGAGTTTTTCTTCTTTCCGTTTTTATCTGTAATGTTATTGTCCCTACTCAATGCCGGCATTATGAAGTGGACCAAACGCTGTACAACTTTGACGACTCTTGCCTTGCCTATCATCGAATGGTGGATTGTTTGGTTTGTTTTTTTACTGTGGGAGTGGAGTAGTCTGGATAGTAGTTGGACGGCAATAACGGGAGTCATTTTTTTTGGATTGCCTGTTTATGGCATGGCAGCAGTTCAAGCCCTGAGTGTGTTGGACTCTTCTGCAAATGCCAATCAGAAAATTTGATGTGGGTTTAAGCCTTTTGAAATTTATTTTTTCAGACGACCTTTTTTGCCTATGAGCCGATTTTTTAAAGCCTACTTTATTGCTAGTCTGATTTATGCGGTATGGTTCGGCGTATTGATGTATGCTGTCGATCCGATGTTTCTCGATGTGATGGAATGCAATACGCTGCCGGGCGATTATTTGTGTGTGCAAAGCGGTTATGACCGCCCATTCACCACTTTTCTTTATCCGTTTCTGTCCGTCGTGATCTTCAGCCTTTTGCACGTCGGTATCATAAAATGGTGCAAACGTCGTTTGGTTAAAATGATTTGGCTTTTGGTCGGTTGCGAAAGTTTGCTGCTGTTGGCTTTGATCGTGGCGATGCTTGCAAGGGATGGTTTTGTGTTGTCCCGAGATATTGGTTCGGTACTGACGGGTACAGTTTTCGCCAGTCTGCCGCTGTTGGGTATGGCCTTGGCCCAGACCTTTGCCGTCGCCATTGTTTCTTTGCAAATCAATCGTAAAAAACGTTGATTTTTATATTAAAAACGGGTTGTCCTCGTTTCAGACGGCCTTTTGTTGATGAAACTTCTTACTAAACTTAAAAAGAAAAAGCCCTTTAACCATGCCTTCAGAACACCTTATCTCTTCCACTGCCGCAACGCCGTCTGAACATACCGTTGCGTGGGTGTTCGGTCAGCCTGTCACCGATGTGCCGCAGGATTTGTTTATTCCGCCCGATGCTTTAAAGGTGGTATTGAGCAGCTTCCAAGGGCCGTTGGATTTGTTGCTGTACCTTATCCGCAAGCAAAATATCGATGTCCTCGATATTCCGATGGTGAAGATTACCGAGCAGTATCTGCACTATATTGCCCAAATGGAAGCGTATCAGTTTGATTTGGCGGCGGAATACCTGCTGATGGCGGCGATGTTGATTGAAATTAAATCGCGCCTGCTGTTGCCGCGTCCTGAAGAAGTTGAGGATGAAGAGGCGGATCCGCGTGCTGAGTTGGTGCGCCGTCTGTTGGCTTACGAACAGATGAAACTGGCGGCTCAGGGCTTGGATGCGTTGCCGCGTGCCGGGCGTGATTTTGCTTGGGCGTATCTGCCGTTGGAAATTGCGGTCGAAGCGAAGTTGCCGGAAGTGTACGTTGCCGATTTAACGCAGGCTTGGTTGGGTATTTTGTCGCGCGCCAAGCATACGCGCAGTCATGAAGTGGTGCGGGAAACCATTTCCGTGCGCGCGCAGATGACGGCGATTTTGCGCCGTTTGAATGAAAGCGATATCAGTAAGTTCAGCGATTTGTTTAAGCCGGAGCAGGGAGCGACATATGTGGTGGTCAATTTTATTGCATTGCTGGAATTGGCTAAAGAAGGCTTGGTGCGTATCGTGCAGCCTGAAAATTATGGTGAAATCGAAATCAGCCTGAAAGATGGTTTGGAAACAAACGAAGCTGAAATGCTTTCAGACGGCCTTGAAGCCGATGAAACCGATAATGAGAATTTGAAAAAAGAGAACTAAAATGGATTCGACGACAAGTCATACCAAAGCTTCTTTATGGGCAGTGGGCTTAATGTTGTTTGCCCTGTTTTTTGGGGCGGGGAATCTGATTTTTCCTGCTTTTTTAGGGCAGCAGGCCGGTGAAAACTGGCTTTCGGCCATGTTTGGCTTTTTGCTGACGGGCGCAGGTTTGCCATTATTGGGCGTGATTGCCGTCGGCTATTCCGGCTCGCGTGATGTGGAGGCACTGGCTTCCCGTGTTGCGCCTTGGTACGGCGTGACTTTTGCCACCGCGCTTTATCTGGCAATCGGCCCTCTGTTTGCCATGCCGCGTACGGCGACTGTGTCTTTTGAAACTGCGATTTCCCCTTTCATTGACGAATCTTGGAAAAACATCGCATTGGCCGTGTTCAGCCTGGTGTTTTTCGGCATGACTTATTGGCTGTCGATTTCCCCGGGGAAGCTGGTTGACCGTATCGGTAAAATTCTCACGCCTGTTTTGTTGCTGTCAATTGCAATATTGGTCGGCTATGCCGCCATTAATCCGATGGGCGTGCCGCAGGCGGCGCAAGGCGATTTTGCCACTCATCCGTTGGTTAAAGGCATTTTGGAAGGCTACGGCACCATGGACGCGCTGGCTTCGCTGGTGTTTGCCATTATCGTCATCGATGCCGTTCGCGCCATGGGCGTGGACAACCGCGCGGACTTGCTGAAGACCACGACGATTTCGGGCGTGTTGGCGGCTTCTTGTTTGGCAGTGGTTTACCTGTTTATCGGCTATATGGGCGCAACAGGTGTGGCCGGTATCGGCTTGCAGGAAAACGGCGCGTCGGTTTTGTCTAAAACCGCACAGCACTATTTCGGTATGGCCGGTATTGTGTTGCTTGGCGTCATGGTGCTGCTTGCCTGTCTGAGTACGGCCGTTGGCTTGATTACTTCATGCGCCGAATATTTCAACCGTCTTTGCCCGGGTATCTCTTATAAAGCCTTTGTGATACTGAATACGGTGGTGTCTATCCTGTTGGCCAACAAAGGCCTGTCAGCGATTTTGCAGTTTTCCATCCCTATGTTGATGCTGTTGTATCCGCTGACCATCGTCATCATTTTGCTGGCCTTGACAGATAAACTGTTTGGCGGCGGCCGTATTGTCTATTTCTGTACCATGATGGCGGCCCTTATGGTCGGTTTGCTCGATGCCTATAAGGCCGCGTTTGGATTTGATGCCGAAACCGCGGCTGCCATCGAGCGCGCATTGCCGTTTTACAATATCGGCTTAGGGTGGGTTGTTCCCTCTTTAGCCTGCTTTATACTCGGCTGCATTTTGAATGCGGCGTTGAAGAAAAAAGCATGACGATAAACAGGCCGTCTGAAATGTTCAGACGGCCTGTTTATTTCGCCGACCACGCAAACGACAGATGATTTTTTTAAAGAAATCCGTTATAATTGAAAAGTTAAGGCTTTGCGAAATACCGTTTCGCAGATGCAACATATTGAGAAGATTTATTTCCACAAATCCCGTTTTTTCAGCAAACGACTTGAACTGAAGGCGGATTTCGTGGTATAAATCGCGTTTTACTATTTTAGAAGTTTGGAGACTAACCATGGCACGAGTTTGCAAAGTGACCGGTAAGCGCCCGATGTCTGGCAATAACGTATCACACGCCAACAACAAAACCAAACGTCGTTTTTTGCCTAACTTGCAATCACGTCGTTTCTGGGTAGAAAGTGAAAACCGCTGGGTTCGCCTGCGCGTTTCTAACGCTGCATTGCGCACCATCGATAAAGTAGGCATTGATGTCGTATTGGCTGATTTGCGTGCTCGCGGCGAAGCTTAATTTAAACACCATTAATTAAGGATTACTGCAATGCGCGATAAAATCAAACTGGAGTCCAGTGCTGGTACTGGTCACTTCTACACAACTACTAAAAACAAACGTACTATGCCTGGCAAACTGGAAATCAAAAAATTTGACCCGGTAGCCCGTAAACACGTTATTTACAAAGAAACTAAATTGAAATAATCCAGTTTCTTCCAAGAAAAAGCTCCTGTTTTTCAGGAGCTTTTCTTTTTGTTTCATGATTGGTTTTATTGGGGGGCTTGTTTCAAATGTGTATGCAAGATATTTTTGGATTGCTTTGTAAGAGGCAAAATAAAAGAGCGTGTATCCATTGGGGTCATGCTCTTTTATTTTTCAGACGGCCTGATGGGGGATAAGCGGTCTTAAATCATGAATAAACATTCAACAACGACTTAATGATCGATCTTGATGCCTTGATTGTCGGAATGTTGTTTTTTATCCAGCTCTTTTTGCAAGGTATCGCATGGCGTGTCGCAATCGCACATTTTCTTCATGCCGAGAGAGGAAATGCCACCGCAGCTGCCTTTGATGGTGCGTTTGGAGAAAATATAGCCGACTGCCATGCCGAGGATGACAATAATAAAAATACCGAAAGTCAGAAGGAGGGTTTTCATGTGTGTATTCCTGAAGATTAGTTTAATAATTTCTTGAATGTGCTGGACATTTTAGTATGGTAGCCGCCTTGAGGGTTTCGGATGATAAGGAAAACGGCGAGATTTTCTTGCTCGGCAAGTTTAAGCGCTTCGGTTTCTCCGAGGACGAACAAGCCGGTTGAAAGGCCGTCTGCAAGTGTGGCGTTTTCAGCTACTACGCTGATGGAAGCAAGGTTGTGGCTGATGGGTTGTTTGGTTTTAGGGTTGATGATATGGGAAAGGCGGCGGCCTGACTTATCGACATGGAAAATGCGGTAGTCGCCGGATGTGGCCAGTGATTTATTGTCCAATGGAATGGTGATTTGGGTGGCACCTCCTTGAACGATATTGGGCTGCTCGATGCCGATACGCCAAGGGTTGCCTTGCGCATTGTGGCCTTTGCCATGCAATTCGCCTCCGATTTCTACCAAATAATTGCCGATATTGAGTTTTTCAAGTTCGGCTGCGGTTTTATCCACGCCAAAGCCTTTGGCGATGGAGGATAGGTCTAAATAGACTTCGGAATGGGTTTTCGCCAATGTAGGCTGCTGGCCGTCTTGGGAAAGTTTGAGTTTGTCCGTACCGACCATTTCTGAAGCATGTTGGATTTCTTGTGCAGTCGGTTCATGTGTGATTTCTTTTTGCGGGCCGAATCCCCAAAGGTTGACCAAAGGACCGACGGTTACGTCCAGTGCGCCGTGCGTCAGTTTGTTTAAACGCAAGGCTTCGCCGGTTACATAGGCAAAGTCTTGGGAAATGGGCATAGCCTGATTGACGGTGCGCAGCTGGTTGAATTGGCTGATTTCGGAATCGGTCTGGTAGGTAGACATTTGTCGATTGACTTCTTTAAGTGCGTCATCAATGCGTTTTTGTATTTCGGCAGGGGAGGGGAGTTTGTTTTGGCCGTCTGAAAGATATTTGACGGTATAGGTCGTGCCCATGGTCTCGCCTTGCAGGGTAATGGTTTGTTGTTTTTCAGGTTGGCAGGCAGAGAGTGTGAGTGCGGAAACGATGGCAACGGTACAACCGATTATCGGACGGTAAAACGAATTGGAAAGAAACGGCATAGGGGATTTGCGGATTATTTTTTGAAACCTTTATTGTATCGTAAAAGAAAGGTTCAGGCCGTCTGAAAGTATGAGACCTTTGCAAAAATAGTCTGTTAACGAAATTTGACGCATAAAAATGCGCCAAAAAATTTTCAATTGACTAAAACCCTCCTAATATTGAGCAAAAAGTAGGAAAAATCAGAAAGGTTTTGCATTTTGAAAATGAGATTGAGCATAAAATTTTAGTAACCTATGTTATTGTAAAGGTCTCAGTATGGTTTTCAGACGGCCTGGCAATAAAAAAGGAAGAAACCGAAGTTTCTTCCTTTTTGTCTGTTAACCGCCGAAATCGTCCAAGAGGATGTTTTCGTCTTCCACGCCCAAATCTTTGAGCATTTTGATTACGGACTGGTTCATGATCGGAGGACCGCACATGTAGAATTCGCAGTCTTCCGGTGCCTCATGGTTTTTCAGGTGGTTTTCGTAAACCACGTTGTGAATGAAGCCTGTGTAACCATCCCAGTTGTCTTCAGGTAATGGGTCGGACAGGGCGACGTGCCATGTGAAGTTCGGGAATTCTGCTGCGAGTTGGTCGAAGTCTTCGACATAGAACATTTCGCGTTTAGAACGGGCACCATACCAGAAGGTAATCTTACGTTTGGAGTTCAAACGTTTCAGCTGGTCGAAAATGTGGGAGCGCATCGGCGCCATACCCGCACCACCGCCGATAAATACCATTTCGGCATCGGTATCTTTAGCAAAGAATTCGCCGAACGGGCCGGAGATGGTTACTTTGTCGCCGGGTTTGAGCGACCAGATGTAAGAAGACATTTGTCCCGGAGGCGCATCAGGTACGCGAGGAGGAGGCGTAGCGATACGAACGTTCAGCATAATGATGCCTTTTTCTTCAGGGTATGAAGCCATAGAGTAGGCACGCAAAATCGGCTCGTCCACTTTGGAAACGTATTGCCACAGATTGTATTTGTCCCAGTCTTCATGGTATTCCTTAGGAATGTCGAAGTCTTTGTAGGCAACAGTGTGAGGAGGAGCTTCAATTTGAATGTAGCCGCCGGCGCGGAAAGGAACTTCTTCGCCTTCGGGAATAGCAAGTTTGAGTTCTTTAATGAACGTGGCTTTGTTGTCATTCGAGATGACGGTACATTCCCATTTTTTCACGCCGAACACTTCTTCCGGTACTTCGATGTCCATGTCGGTTTTAACGTTGACCTGACAAGACAGACGGCAGCCTTCGCGCGCTTCGCGTTTGCTGATGTGGGACAATTCGGTTGGCAGAATGTCGCCGCCGCCGCTTTTCACGACAACGCGGCACTGACCGCATGAGCCGCCGCCACCGCAAGCGGAAGGAACGAAGATGCCTTGGCTGGCAAGCGCACCCAGCAGTTTGCCGCCGGCAGGCATCGTCAGCTCTTTTTCGTTATTGACTTTGATGGTGATGTCGCCTTCGCTCACCAATTTGGATTTGGCAAACAGAATCATCAGTGCCAAAACCAAGACGATGAGGGTAAACATCACAATACCTAAAATAATCTCCATGCCGATTCCTTTCTTATAACTGGATGCCGGAGAACGACATAAACGCCATTGCCATCAGGCCAGCGGCGATAAAGGTAATGCCCAAGCCTTTGAGGCCTTTCGGGACATCCGAATATTTCATTTTTTCGGTAATGCCCGCCAAAGCGACAATGGCCAAAAGCCAGCCCAAACCTGCACCGAAACCGTATACGACGGACTCGCCGAAGTTGTATTCGCGTTGCGCCATAAACGATACGGCACCGAAAATCGCGCAGTTTACGGTAATCAGAGGCAGGTAGATACCCAATGCGTTGTAGAGGGCAGGGACGAATTTATCCAAGAACATTTCCAAAATCTGCACCAAAGCGGCAATCACGCCGATGAAGGTGATGAATTTCAGGAAGGTCAGGTCCACGCCTTCAACCAGTGCGCCGTCTTTCAACAGAGAGTAAACGAGTTGGTTGGCTGGGACGGACAGGCCGAGTACGAAAGTTACAGCCACGCCCAAACCGAATGCAGTGGATACTTTTTTAGATACCGCCAAAAATGTACACATCCCCAAGAAGAAGGAAAGTGCCATGTTTTCCAGAAAGACGGATTTTACAAAGAGGCTTAAGTAATGTTCCATGTGTTATTTCTCCGCCTGTTCAGGTTTCCAAGTGCGCAGACCCCATACCAAGAAACCGATGATGAAGAACGCGCTGGGAGCGAGCAGGAACAAGCCGTTGGTTTGATACCAGCCGCCATCTTGTACGGTTTGGAAAATGGTGTAGCCAAAGAGCTTGCCAGAGCCGATTAGTTCGCGGATGGTTGCGATGATGATCAACATCATGCCGTAACCTGCGCCGTTGCCGATACCGTCAACCAAGCTTTCCAGCGGCGGCTCTTTCATGGCGAATGCTTCGGCACGGCCCATCACGATACAGTTGGTAATAATCAGGCCGACGAATACGGACAGCTGTTTGGACAGCTCATAAGCAAAGGCTTGGAGCAGTTGGTCAACCAGCGTTACCAAGGAAGCAACAATCGCCATTTGCACAATAATACGGATGCTGTTGGGGATGTAGTTGCGTACCAAAGAAATGAAGAAGCTGGAAAAACCGGTTACCAAAGCTACGGAAATACCCATTACGATGGCCGTCTGAAGTTTGGTGGTAACCGCCAAAGCCGAACAAATTCCCAAAACCTGCAAGGCAATCGGGTTGTTGTCGATAAAGGGTGAAAACATCAAATATTTCAAGCGTTTCATGTCAGCCATTATTGTGCTCCTGCTGATTTTAATTTGTTCAGGTAGGGGATATAGCCGTTTTCGCCGAACCAGTAGGCGAACGAACCTTGCACGCCTTTAGATGTCAGCGATGCGCCGGAGAGGGCATCTACGCCGTGTTCTTTGTCCGAACTTGCGCCTTTGCCAACATGCAGGGCGAGTTTGCCTTGTTCGTCAAACAGTTTTTTGCCGACGAATTTTTGTTGCCACAACGGATTGCCGATTTCGCCGCCCAAGCCCGGGGTTTCGCCTTGGTCGTAGTAGGTGATGCCGTTGATGGTGTTGCCATCGGGTTGGATGGCGACAAAGCCGTACATAACAGACCACAAACCGTTACCGTGCATAGGCAGGATGATTTGGCTGACTTTGCCGTCATCGCCTTTTACCAAGTAAACCTCAGTGTATTTGGCACGGCTTTTGATGCCTGCCAAATCGTCTTCAGGTTTGATTTGGATGCTTTGGGCAGGGTCTTTGCCGGCAACGCGTGCGCTGAAGTCTTTAGGCGCATCGGCGACGTATTCGCCGGTTGCCAAGTCCACGACACGTTGCTCGATACGCTCGGCAAATGTTTTGCTGATGTCGGTGTTTTTATCCATCAAACCGGCTACGCTCAAGATATAGCCTTGTTTGTCTTGGAGTTTTTGTTTCTCTTGGATTGGTTTCAAGCCGACGACCGCACCGGCAACGATGATGGAACAAATCAGGCTGACAACCAATACCACAATCAGCGTGCCACTGAAGCTGTCTTTATCGAATTTCTTAGCCATTGCTGCGCGCCTTTCTGCGTTTGATGTTCGCTTGTGCGACGAAATAGTCGAAAATCGGGGCAAACAGGTTGGCAAACAGGATCGCCAACATCATGCCTTCGGGGTAAGCAGGGTTGACTACGCGGATCAACACACACATTACACCGATAAGCGCGCCGTACCACCATTTGCCGACATTGGTAAAGGAAGCGGAAACAGGGTCGGTCGCCATAAACAGCATACCGATGGCGAAGCCTCCGACCACCAAGTGCCAGTACCAAGGCATGGAGAACATGGCGTTGGTGTCCGAACCGATGAAGTTAAACAGCGAAGACATGGCAATCATACCGATCATCACGCCGGCAATAATGCGCCAAGAGGCAATGCGGGCAAACACGATAAACGCGCCGCCGATTAAGAGCGCCAAAGTGGATACTTCGCCGATAGAACCGGGCACGTTACCGATAAACGCATCCATCCAAGTAATGGATTGATTGGTAACGGCGTTTTTCAGGCCGTCTGCACCGTGTGCCGCCCATTGCGCCAACGCAGTGGCACCAGAATAGCCGTCAACCGCCGTCCAAACGGTGTCGCCGGTAATGTTGGCAGGGTAGGCGAAGAACAGGAACGCACGGCCTGCAAGCGCAGGGTTCATGAAGTTTTTACCTGTACCGCCGAATACTTCTTTCGCAACCACAACGCCGAAAGAAATACCCAAAGCCGCTTGCCACAAAGGCAGGGTAGGGGGAACGATCAAAGCAAACAGAATCGAAGTTACGAAGAAACCTTCGTTGATTTCGTGTTTGCGTACAGTGGCGAACAAAACTTCCCAGAAGCCGCCCACGACAAATACAGTCGCGTAAATCGGCAGGAAGAAAATCGCGCCGAAGAGCATTTTGCTCAATACGCCCGCTTCAGACGACATATTGATGCCCAAAGCGTTGGCAAGGGCGTAATGCCAGTCGTTGGCGATATTTTGTTGCAGCAAATCAGGCGTTAACGCACTGAATGCCTGCGCGCCGACGTTGTACATACCGTAGAACATGGCAGGGAACAAAGCCAGCCACACCAAAATCATCATGCGCTTGGAGTCGAGCGCATCGCGGACGTGGGCCGCTTTGCGCGTTACCGCGCCGGATGTATAGAAAATCGTCGCCGCAGCTTCGTAGAGGGCATACCATTTTTCATGTTTGCCGCCCGGCAGGAAGTGCGGTTCGATTTTTTCAAGAAAATGTTTCAAGCCCATAATCAGCCTTCCTTCTCAATGGTTTCCAGCACCTTACGCAACAGCGGGCCGTATTCGTCTTTGCCCGGGCAGACGAAGCTGCACAAAGCGAGGTCTTCTTCGTCCAATTCCAAGCAACCCAGTGCCTGAGCGCTGTCGGTATCGCCGACGATTAAATCGCGCAAGAGCAGGGTAGGCAGGATATCCAAGGGCATTACGCGCTCGTAAGTGCCGATCGGTACCATGGCGCGGTCGCCGCCGTTGACGGCTGTGTTGAACTTGAAGAGTTTGTTTTTCAGGAAATGGCCGAGGGTTGTGCGCGTGATGGAGTATTTGTCCGGTTGTGGCGCAACCCAGCCAAACAGCTCTTTGCTGCGGCCTTCTTCGATAACGGAAATCTGATTGTGGTAGCGGCCGAGGTAATCGTGCGCACCTTGTGCAATCGCGCCGTTCAATACTGAGCCGGAAATCACGCGGTTGTCTGCGTCAACCAATTCGCCGGCGGTAATTTGCGATACTTTCGCACCCAAAACGGTGCGCAAGAGGCGCGGTTTGTTGACTTGAGAGCCTCCCAAGGCAATTACGCGCTCGGTGTTCAGACGGCCTGTTGTAAACAAACGGCCAATGGCAATCACATCTTGATAATTGATGGTCCAAACGGTTTTGTTCGCACCGACAGGCTCGATGAAATGAATGTGCGTGCCACTCAAACCGGCAGGGTGCGGACCGCCAAATTCATGTGTTTCGATGTTGGCGGCGTTTTCAGACGGCACATCTGCGCCTGCTGCTTTACACACATGGATTTTACGTTCGGTCAGGCGGCTCAATACCAACAGGCCGCGTTTGAAGTCTTCGGCGGCTTCTTTGATGATAACCGTAGGATCGGCAGCCAGAGGGTTGGTGTCCATCGCATTGACGAAGATGGCGAACGGTTCGGCATCGACGGCAGGGATTTTGCTGAACGGACGGGTGCGCAGCGCAGTCCACAAACCGGATTGAATCAGGTTGCGGCGCACTTCTTCGCTACTCAATTTTGCCAGCGCTTCAGGTGCGTAGCGTTCGAACTCGATTTCGTCGTTGCCTTCAACGGCAATTACGACTGACTGAAGTACGCGCTTTTCGCCACGGTGAATCGCGGCGATTTTGCCTGAAGCCGGAGCAGTAAATACTACGCCCGGATTCTTTTTGTCTTCAAACAGCACTTGGCCTTTTTTGACGGCTTCGCCTTCCTTGATTTTCATCGAGGGGCGCATGCCGACATATTCTTCGCCAAGCAACGCGACTTCGGTAATGGCCGGGCCGTCATAAATGACTTGCTCCGGTCTGCCCGCGATAGGCAGGTCTAAGCCTTTTTTTATCTTAATCATAAGGATGCGTTACTTTTTGGTGGGTTGAGATTCGGATGTCGGATTGTTTTTTCAGACGGCATATAATGCTTTGAAACAAAGGATGGGCCGTCTGAAAAAAGCAGAGGTTTGCTATAAAAACAACGAATAAACGCAAACAACAAAGCTTTAGATTTTATCAGGTATAGGCTGCTTTATGTCAGTTTTACGCTTATTTTTACGGGAAAAGTGGGAAAAAAGTAGGAATGTGTAATCGAGTGTTAAGAGAAATAATTTTTAACTGATTGATATTTAAACGCTATATTTGATGATATAGCTGAAAATAAAAGGCCGTCTGAATTTCAGACGGCCTCTAAGTTTAAAAGAGCTGCCAAACGAAGAAAATCATCGTATGCAGGGCAAACAGCGGTACCAATACAATCACCGACCATGCCATGTAGCCGAAGAAGGAAGGCATCGGCACACCGCGTTGTTCGGCAATGGCTTTGACCATGAAGTTCGGCGCATTACCGATATAAGTGAGCGCGCCCATAAACACCGAACCCATGGATATAGCCAGCAGCGAATGGAACAGGTGGCCTGTCATCAAGGCTTGGGCATCGCCACCGGCCATATTGAAGAACACCAAATAAGTCGGCGCGTTATCCAAGAATGCCGACAAAATGCCGCTCATCCAGAAATACATCACATTAATCGGATTGCCTGCCGCATCGTGGACCAAAGAAACAACGGAAGCCAATGCGCCTGTTTCACCGGCTTTCAAAATCGCCAAAACAGGTGAAATGGTAATGAAAATACCCAAAAACAGTTTGCCCACTTCGGCAATCGGCTCGAAGTTGAACTCATTGCCTGCGCGTACCTGTTTGGGCGTAATAATCCAAGATACGGCGGTCAAAGCCAGCAAAATGCCATCGCGCATCAGGTTTTGCAAGGCATAATGGCTGCCCAAGATTTCAAAGCCCGGATGATTTGGTTTCCACAAACCGGACAGCAAAACCGCGCCGACTACACCGGCCAGCAACAGGAAATTCCATTTGCCGTAAATTTTGACTTTTTCTTCTTTATCGGAAGGAGCGGGAGCAAGGTGTTCGCTTTGTTCACGGTTGAAGTGTTGGCTGTCGATGATGTAGAAAACGGCCAGCAAAACCACAGAACTGATCAATACAGGCATCAGCATGTGTTTGACCGTCCACATGAAATCTACGCCATTCAGGAATCCTAAGAACAGAGGAGGATCGCCTAAAGGAGTCAGACCGCCGCCGATATTCGCCACCAAGAAAATGAAGAAAATCACGATGTGAACGCGGTAGTGGCGTTTATGGTTGGCTTTCAAAAGCGGACGAATCATCAACATCGCCGCGCCTGTCGTCCCCATGATGGACGACAAAGCGGTACCGACTGCCAGCAGGGCAGTGTTCAATTTGGGCGAACCATGCAAATCTCCGCTGACAAAAATACCGCCTGAAATGGTATAGAGCGCCAAAAGCAACAGGATAAAGGGGATATATTCTTCAACCAACGCATGGGCAACGGTATGTACGCCGGCTCCGAAACCAAAGGTTACGATAAACGGCGTTAAAAACAGCAGTGTCCAAAACGCTGTAATTTTGCCGAAGTGATGGTGCCAAGTATGGGAGAAAAACAGAGGCCCGAGTGCAATAGACAAGAGAATCAGTGCAAACGGCAGACCCCAAAGCAGGCTTGCGGATGAGCCGTCAAAATCGGATGCCGCAGCAGGAAGGGCGGCAAGAAGCAGTGAAAATGAGAGATAGCGCATGGTATTTCCTTTTTATTCTGTTGCGCCGTGATGAACTTCGTTGAGAGAGCACGGCGGTGAAATATTCAGGCCGTCTGAAAATATCCAGACGAACTGCGCGGTTGTGTTAGGGGAAAGTATAACGCAAAGCAAGTGTTAAGGGATGGTTTAGAATATTGGAATCAAAAGAAATGTTGATACAAATAAAGAAATAAAAGCGATGGGAGTAGTGGGAAGTAGTAAAAAAATGATTTTGAAACAGGAGTTTGAAATCTTGAAAAGAATACTATCGAAAAAATGCTTTGAATTAATTTTAGCTAAAATTTACATTTGATTGGATAAATGGAGGCCTTCTGAAAAATGAGGAGTGAATAGGGTGTTTTGGTTCTTACTGATTGTTTTAATGGATAAATTAGGTGTGGAAACAAAAACAGGTGAGCAAAAATGCCCACCTGTTTTATTTTATGCTTCCGGCCGTAACCACATCCACACTGCCACGCAGCTGCAACAAACTGACGATATGGCACCAATCCACCAGCGTTCTGGAAATTGCCAAAACATAAACAGGCAAGAAACAGTCATCATGCCGATAGTGAAGAATTTTGCCTTACGCGGCACGGCGCCGTTGTTTTCCCAGTTTTGTATGATCGGGCCGAAATGGCGGTGATGATACAGCCAATTATGAAAGCGCGGTGAAGCTTTTGCCCAACAGGCGGCGGCCAATAAAATGAAAGGCGGAGTCGGCAGTAATGGCAGGAAAATGGCAATAGAGCCCAAGACAAGCGACAATGCGCCGCAAAAAATCAACAAATAGCGAATCATATTCCCATCACCAATTATTTGTTTTCAGACGGCTTGTGATGCGGAAATGGACAACGCGGAATGTCTAATTTATCCCAGCCTTCGTGCCCCATTTTTTCCAGTAACGCGATATTGCGGTCAAAAATTGCCGAGGCGTCGGGAAACGCTTCAGCCGCTTTGGCAATACTGTCTTCACGAATCAAGTGCAAAGTCGGGTAGGGCGAGCGGTTGGTGTAGTTGCTGATGTCGTCGGCTTCCGTGCCTTCAAATTGAAAATCGGGATGGAACGGCGCAATTTGGACAATGCCTTCCAATTCGTTTTCTACAACCGCATCGTCGGCAATTTCCAGCATTTGGTTGAAGGTTTCAAAATCAGGGAATAGCGTTGGATGAACCAGTAAAGTGGTTTCCAATTCCGAAGCGGGTGTATTGTCCAGAAGCTGCAATTCACGATCCAAGTCCTCAAGGAAACCGTCCAAATGACGGGCTTCGCTGACAACGATGCGAACCAGGTTTTTAACGTGCGGCGCTTTGGCAAACGGGCAGAGATTCAGCCCGATAACGGCTTTTTCCAGCCATTGTTTGGTATGTTCTGAAACAGTATTGGTATCGAGATGGGTGGTGTCAGTCATAGTAAAAGCTTATGTGGATTATTCTTAAAAAGTATACAAGTGTATGGGCGTGAAAGCAAACCATTGGAATTTAAAATGCCGTCTGAACACCAGACGGCCTTTATCAGTTTCAAATCATTAATCCTGAACCAAATGAACCAAAGGCAGAGCGGTCGTGTTTTTAATTTCTTTCAACACAAAACTCGATTGCGCATCTTGCACGCCATGGTGCGAAAGCAGCGTGTCCAAAACAAAATGGGAAAACGCGTTCATATCGGTAAAAAACGCATGGAGCAGATAGTCGGTTTCGCCCGTTAAAGCAAAGCAGCTCAATACTTCCGGCCAAGCGCGGACAGATTCGGAAAAATCCTCGCGCGCATCTTTTGCCTTGCTAATTGAAACACGGATAAAAGCCTGCAAACCCAAGCCCAAAGATACGGGAGAAAGCTGGGCCGCATATTTTTGAATGATGCCCGCATCTTCAAGCTGTTTGAGACGGCGCAGGCAGGGAGAAGGGGAGAGCGCCACCTTTTCAGAAAGCTCAACATTGCTCAACCGCCCATTTTCCTGCAAAACCTGCAGAATCTTTAAATCCGTTTTATCCAAGTTTAGATGAGGCATGATGGTTCTCCCAATGTAGACAATGTATGTTTTAAAAATGAAAAATGCTTAAAAATAAAGACTTGTATGGTTAAATTATATATTGAGTTCAGATGGGCGACAAATTGTCTTATAAGGAGTGTTGCGAATTTGTTTTATGTAGTGATGAAAAGATGAAGGCCGTCTGAAAATGGATGTTTCAGACGGCCTTTCATTTATTCGCACGATATGGCATTAATCCCAAATATTTGCGCGTTCGACTTCTTTCCATGTGTCTAGAATCAGGCTGCCGTCGTTGTCTTTTAGCAAGGCGGCATCTGAGAGCATACGGCGCCAAGTGCGGGCATTCTTTAGTCCGTGCATCAAGCCTAGTGCATGGCGGACGATGTGGCGCAGAATGGTACCGCGCCCTGAGGCGATTTGTTCGCGGCTGTATGCGTATAGCCAAGCTGCTAAATCTGCGTATTGGATTGGTGCGTGTGCATCGTTGTAAAACAGCGCATCCCAATCACGCATCAACATTGGATTGTGATAAGCCTCGCGCCCGATCATGACGCCATCGACAAATTTCAGATGTTCGGCAATTTCTTCATTGGTGGTGATGCCGCCGTTAATCAAAATTTCCAAGTCGGGGAACTCTTGTTTCAAGCGGTAGACGTATTCATATTTGAGTGGCGGGACTTCGCGGTTTTCTTTCGGGGATAAACCGTCCAGCCAAGCATTGCGTGCATGGACGATAAATGTGCGGCAGGCTGTTTTTTTGTGTAATGTTCCCACAAAATCTGCCACGACTTGATATTCTGTCTGTCTGTCTACGCCGATGCGGTGTTTGACTGTTACCGGAATTTCAACTGCATTCTGCATCGCATTCAAACAATCTGCCACCAAATCTACATCATTCATTAGGCAAGCGCCGAAAGCGCCTTTTTGTACGCGTGGGCTGGGGCAGCCGCAATTTAGGTTGACTTCATTATAGCCATACGCCTCAGCCGCTTTGGCAGCGATTGCCAAGTCATGCGGATCTGAGCCGCCAAGCTGTAAAGCTACCGGTTGCTCGCCTTCGTTGAAATTCAAAAAGCGGTCTTTATCTCCGTAAACCACTGCGCCTGAATTGACCATTTCGCTATAAAGCCAAGCATTGTGTGTAATTTGTCGCGCCATAAAGCGATAGTGTCTGTCTGTCCAATCGAGCATGGGTGCAACAGACAAGCGGCGGGCGGGGAGGGAAGAAGCAGACATTGAGATGACTTTCAAACAAAATAACGCATTATATAGTGTATTAAATTGACTTTCGATATCAGCCGGTAAGTCAAAATCATATATAAGGTATCACTGGGTGCAACCGTGTTGTACCTGAGGCTAAATCCATTCATGGTGATGGAAATCCAATATTCAGACGGCCAAATAAGTTTTAAAATGTCAAACAACAAACCATTAGAATGATAAGGAAAAAAATATGGCACAATTTTTCGCTATTCATCCCGATAATCCTCAAGACCGCCTCATCAAACAAGCCGCCGATATTGTCCGCAGTGGCGGCGTTATCGTTTACCCTACGGATTCCTGCTATGCGTTGGGTTGCAAACTTGGCGACAAAAATGCGATGGAGCGCATTCTCACGATTCGCAAAATCGATCAAAAACACCATCTGACCCTGATGTGTGCCGATTTGAGCGAATTGGGGACTTACGCCAAAGTAGATAATGCCCAATTCCGCCAGCTCAAAGCAGCTACGCCCGGCAGCTATACCTTTATCCTGCAGGCAACCAAAGAAGTACCCAATCGCACGCTTCACCCCAAGCGCAAAACCATCGGCCTGCGTGTTCCTGATAACGCTACTGCCTTGGCACTTTTGCAAGAATTGGGCGAACCTATTTTAAGTTGCACCCTCATGCTGCCCGAAGACGACGAGCCATTGACCGATCCATACGAAATCCGAGATCGTCTTGAGCATGCTGTCGATTTGGTTATTGATGGCGGCTGGTGCGGTACTGAGCCGACGACGGTTATCGATATGACCGATGGCACTGAGCTGATTCGTCAAGGCAAGGGCGATATTGCCGTATTCGGTTTGTAAAACCATCTGTGTTTGTATAAGTAGGGATATGCGTATTCTTTCTATGATGTATTAAAAGCATATTGCCGATTTTATTGATAGCTTAAAAACCAAATTATTTAAGCAAGTAGATGTTCAATATCATTTCATTAAAGGCCGTCTGAAACATTTCAGACGGCCTTTCTCTTTCGTTTTTTTAATAAATAATTCATTTTAAATAATATTTCAAATAATTGGCATATGGCTTGCATGATTACTGTGTTTACTTGTGACTTGTCAATGGAATACAACACACCGCTTATTAATAGAAACATGGCTGGAGCCCTTTTGATAATTGGTTTTTCTGGTTGAAAGCCGTGATTTTATTTAGAAATTAAAGATAATCGGTTTATATTTTCGACTAGCGGATATTTAGTAAGTATGAAATACTATTTCACTTCAAGATAGTAAAAGACCTAAATTTCGTCTTAAAGTGACAATAAACGTCAGCTCGAAGCAAGCATTTTGCAGGGAAATCCTCCGCAATAGATTTTTTAAAGTAGCGTCATGCTCACGCCTACGCTTTTACCCATCATAAAAAGAGAAAGACACACTAATGAATAAGATATTTAAAGTCGTTTGGAACCGTACGATTCAATCTTTCGTTGTAACGTCCGAATTGGCCAAAGGCCGTGTGAAATCGTCTGCAGAACAAAACAGTACAGATGTATCTGCCGAATCTGGTAAAAATGGTATCGCGACAGTTTTTAGATTGACAGTGATTTCGGCAGCTCTTTTGGGTGCAGGTAATTCGTATGCGGCAACTGCGGGACGAGGACAAATTGCGGTTGATCCTCCAACCAGTGCTACTGCGGTCAGCGGTGCAACAGCGACCGGTATTGGTGCTCTGTCAGTAGGAGCATCAGCCAATGCCACGGCTAATGGTGCAGTTGCGGTAGGTACGAGTGCAAATGCAACACATAATAACAGCCTTGCTGTTGGTACAAATGCCAAGGCTACTCAGAATCATGCTGTTGCGATGGGTGCAGATACAAGTGCAAGTAGTTCACATGCAACAGCGATAGGTAAAAGTGCCAATGCTGTTTCTACAGACTCAACGGCATTGGGTGCAGATTCCAAAGCAAATGGTACGCAAGCGACAGCGGTAGGTAAGAATGCTCTTGCCAATAATACGAGCACAACAGCATTGGGTAATTCGGCGCAAGCATTTGGTATCGGCTCAATGGCTTTGGGCCAATCCAGCACATCAAGAGGTCAAGACGGCATTGCAATTGGCAGCGGCAGTCAGGCTGCAGCCAATGCGCAAAATGCTATTGCAATCGGTACCAATGCGGTGGGTTATCAAAGTGAGTCTATCGCTATAGGTAGTTCAGCCCAAGCTCAAACTGGAAATACCATTGCCATCGGTAAAAGTGCAGTGGCAAATTCTCCAGCTTCGGGTAATGCAGCATCAAGTGCTATTGCACTTGGTGCAGACGCGAATGCAACCGGACTTGGTACGATTGCTATTGGACGTGCATCTGAGGTTCTCTCCCAAAATAGTATGAATGTGAATGTAACTCACAATAATATTGCTATTGGTAATACGGCTCGAGTAGGCGATTCAAGTAGTTCTAAGATAACTCAGTCTATTGCTATTGGTTCAGGTAACCGTGTTGATCCACAGGGCAGACCTGAGGGTGCGTGGGCAAAGGGAGACCAATCTATTGCGGTTGGCGGCAATGTCTTGGCCAATGGTCATTCATCTGTTGCGATTGGTGGTGATGATTTAGATTTGGTAGGTGGTACTCGATATTCTGGCAATGCAACGGATAAATTCATCAAATATAATGAAAAAGGTACAAAGACCGGTGAATATACGCTGAGCGGTAAAAGTCTGCGTGATATTTATAAAGAGATGACTGGTGATACGATGAATTACGGTTCTTATGGTAATACTATTGCCGGTCAAGGTTCTGTTGCATTGGGTGTGCAGTCTAATTCATCTGCCGATTTATCTTTGGCTATCGGTACTAAATCTCAGGCTACTGCCTTTGGCAGTGTAGCTTTGGGCACAGGCGCGAAGGCTACTTTGCTGAACTCTGTGGCTTTGGGTACGGCTTCTAAAACTGATAAAGAAGGTAAGGCATACGTTCAACGCGAAATCATGGGCGTGACCTACACTTGGGCAGGCGGTCAAACTACCGATGCCGGTGATGTTGTGTCTGTCGGTTCTAAAGGCTATGAACGCCAAATCATCAATGTATCCCCCGGCGATATTTCTGCTACTTCTACTGATGCCATCAATGGCTCTCAACTTTATGGTGTATTGAGTGCGCTCGAACGCGTTCGTTATTTCTCTGTTAAGTCAACTGATGGTAGCACTGACGGCACCAAAAACTGGAATAACGATGGTGCGAAAGGTGCAAACTCAATTGCCATTGGCCCATCTGCATCTACGACAAGTGCAGCCACAAATGGTATTGCTATCGGCAATCAGGCGAATGTTACAGGCGTCAATGCTGTTGCTTTGGGTAACGGTACTACTGCTTCTGTTCAAGATTCTGTCGCTTTGGGCAATGGCGCTGTCGGTGCAGCCAATAATTTTGATGCAACCGCTAAAAATGCCTCATTTAAAAATGATAGTGGCGCTGCGACCAATGTCAGCTATGCTGCTTCTTCATCCTCTACAACAGGCGCGGTTTCTGTAGGCAGTGCAGGCAATGAACGCCAAATCCAGAATGTTGCCGCAGGCCGTATTTCCGCCACTTCAACTGATGCAGTTAATGGTAGCCAACTGTACACCGTTATGAACAATGTTGGACACAATATCCAACAAAACGGCACAGACAAATCCCGTATCAACAACAACGGTACAGTCAACTACGCCGATGGTAATTTGACGACCGTTGCAGTTACCGATGGCGAGAATGCATCAAAAGTTCAAATCAACGTCACTCAAGGCTCATTGTCTGTCGATAATAATGGCACAGTGTCCGCACCGACTGCCGGTGTAGCGACTGCCGGCGATGTAGCCAATGCCATCAATAATGCCAAAACCACGACCAAGGTGGAGGCAGGCAGTAACGCGCACGTTAATAAAACAACTTCAGGCAAAGAAACCACTTATACCGTCAGCGCAGATAAAGCAACGGTACAAGTTTCCAATGCTTTGAATCTGACCTCTAATACTACAACCGCAGCCGATGGTGCAGTCACAACTAATTACAGTATCGACCTCGCTCAAAGCACTAAAGATAACATCCAAAAAGGCGTGGATGCCAAAACCACCGTTGACACTAAAGGCCTGACCT
>NZ_KV799927.1:0-1318 GCF_001810105.1 Neisseria sp. HMSC068C04 | reverse complement strand
CAAGTCAGGGGGAGGACGTCCAGAAAGATTTGTAAAGACAGCTTTATCGTCTTTATAAATCTTTTTGGATACCCCTTGACGCTAGCCCACCCAAAAACGCTTTAAAGAAGGGTTGGTGCGGTTTTTTGCGCCAACCCCTGCCACATGGCGAATGTCGCCGAAGGCAAGCACACGATAAGCTTCAAGCCCTGAATGAGTAAATCAGCCCATTGAGGGCTTGGCGTTTGACGAAACACCAAGTAAAGCCCACGACTTCGCAAGTACGGCCAAAGCGTACAGCTTGTAGCAAAGATAGAAGCGTGGGCTTTCGTACATCTTAAGTTTGAACACTATCTAGGGCAAAAAGCCCGAATTAATAAGGTTAAACCATGTACTTAGGAATAGACGTTTCAAAGCTCACAATAGATTGCTGTTTGATTGCAGATGGTCAAAATCATCAAAAGAAGTTTCAGAATAACAAAGGAGGATTTGAACAATTAACAAAATGGCTACAAAGTCATAAAGTATCCGATAAGCTCCATTGCGTGTGCGAAGCAACAGGCACATATTACGAAGCATTAGCCGAATATCTTTATTCAAGATATACAATTACCGTAGAGAATCCAAGAAAGATAAAAGGATATGCGATAGCAGAACTACAGCGATCCAAAACAGACACACAAGATGCAAAGTTGATAGCCCAATATTGCCAAGACCGAAAGCACAAATTAAAGGCATGGCAACCGCCGGCAAAAGAACAGAAGCAATTACAGGAAATCGCCCGATATTTAGATTATCTGAAACAGCAACGCGCAACAGAAAAAGCCAAACAACACGAAGCGCCTGACTACATCAAATCCCATATTCAAACAACCATTTCAAACCTGACAGCACAAATACAGACAGTCAAAAAGCAACTACTCCAGTTCTACAAAGACAATCCAAGTTATAACAACCTGCGCAAAAGGCTGAAAACAATAACAGGCATAGGCGAGCAAGCGACAGCCGTATTACTATCAACCTATAAAAGACATGAATTTAAAAATGCAAAACAGTTCACGGCTTATCTAGGTCTAGACCCTAGAAAATATCAATCGGGAACAAGCGTAAACGGAAAAAGCAGAATATCAAAAATCGGAAGTTCGGAAATACGGAAAAGCCTTTATATGCCTGCCGTTGTCGCATACCGTTGCAATGCCTTTCCTGAATTTGTAGGCCGTCTGAAAAACAAAGGGAAGCATATAAAGCTGATATTAATCGCCATCATGCGGAAACTGGCGGTAATAGCGTTTACGCTGTTGAAGAACGGCCAAGATTTCCAAGTGGAAAGATATAAATA
>NZ_KV799926.1:0-6148 GCF_001810105.1 Neisseria sp. HMSC068C04 | reverse complement strand
CCCGAACCGGCAAACGGTTTGGCATCAGGGCGGCGTATACGGCACGATTGTCCGTCAGGTTATTTTTTCACGGCAGGCTGTGCGGCCTTAGGTGCGGCAGAAGAAACCGTCGCCTCCGCCTTCAACTTGTTCAGCACCGCATCACCGATGCCCTTCACGTTTTTCAGCTCCTCCACCGATTTGAACGCACCGTTCTTCTGACGGTATTCCACAATCGATTTCGCCTTAGCCGGGCCGATACCGGGCAAGGCCTCCAGTTCGGCAGGAGACGCGGTATTGATGTTCACGGCGGCCAAAGAGAACGCCGCACAGACGGCGGCAAACGCACCAAATAAAAATTTCTTCATCAGATTTTTTCCCATAACATATTTGATTGAATCAGTCATAAAGTCTACCGAATGGTTTTATCCCACTCCGTAAACACTGCACATACGCAGATAGGGCAACAGCCCATACCCGCATAAATGCTTACGACATATTAACGCAAATACCGTTTGATTTCAAATATTCCAAACAATTAACCGTAACTTTCGGTACTTTTGTTCAAGAATAACAACAAGGTAATCATAATCCACCTATCGCCAAACCGACAGGCATGTAAAAAGCCCCCGACATCAGTCGGGGGCTTCGGAATGGGTGTTTGGCGGTGACCTACTTTCACATGGAAGAACCACACTATCATCGGCGCTGAGTCGTTTCACGGTCCTGTTCGGGATGGGAAGGCGTGGGACCAACTCGCTATGGCCGCCAAACTTAAACTGTCACAAATCGGTAAAGCCTTAATCAATATATTCGGTGATGACTGAATCAGTCAGTAAGCTTTTATCATTTTGAAGTTCTTCAAATGATAGAGTCAAGCCTCACGAGCAATTAGTATGGGTTAGCTTCACGCGTTACCGCGCTTCCACACCCCACCTATCAACGTCCTGGTCTCGAACGACTCTTTAGTGTGGTTAAACCACAAGGGAAGTCTCATCTTCAGGCGAGTTTCGCGCTTAGATGCTTTCAGCGCTTATCTCTTCCGAACTTAGCTACCCGGCTATGCAACTGGCGTTACAACCGGTACACCAGAGGTTCGTCCACTCCGGTCCTCTCGTACTAGGAGCAGCCCCCGTCAAACTTCCAACGCCCACTGCAGATAGGGACCAAACTGTCTCACGACGTTTTAAACCCAGCTCACGTACCACTTTAAATGGCGAACAGCCATACCCTTGGGACCGACTACAGCCCCAGGATGTGATGAGCCGACATCGAGGTGCCAAACTCCGCCGTCGATATGAACTCTTGGGCGGAATCAGCCTGTTATCCCCGGAGTACCTTTTATCCGTTGAGCGATGGCCCTTCCATACAGAACCACCGGATCACTATGTCCTGCTTTCGCACCTGCTCGACTTGTCGGTCTCGCAGTTAAGCTACCTTTTGCCATTGCACTATCAGCCCGATTTCCGACCGGACCTAGGTAACCTTCGAACTCCTCCGTTACTCTTTGGGAGGAGACCGCCCCAGTCAAACTGCCTACCATGCACGGTCCCCGACCCGGATTACGGGTCTGGGTTAGAACCTCAAAGACACCAGGGTGGTATTTCAAGGACGGCTCCACAGAGACTGGCGTCTCTGCTTCAAAGCCTCCCACCTATCCTACACAAGTGACTTCAAAGTCCAATGCAAAGCTACAGTAAAGGTTCACGGGGTCTTTCCGTCTAGCAGCGGGTAGATTGCATCTTCACAACCACTTCAACTTCGCTGAGTCTCAGGAGGAGACAGTGTGGCCATCGTTACGCCATTCGTGCGGGTCGGAACTTACCCGACAAGGAATTTCGCTACCTTAGGACCGTTATAGTTACGGCCGCCGTTTACTGGGGCTTCGATCCGATGCTTGCACATCTTCAATTAACCTTCCAGCACCGGGCAGGCGTCACACCCTATACGTCCACTTTCGTGTTAGCAGAGTGCTGTGTTTTTAATAAACAGTCGCAGCCACCTATTCTCTGCGACCCTCCAGGGCTTACGGAGCAAGTCCTTAACCTTAGAGGGCATACCTTCTCCCGAAGTTACGGTATCAATTTGCCGAGTTCCTTCTCCTGAGTTCTCTCAAGCGCCTTAGAATTCTCATCCTGCCCACCTGTGTCGGTTTGCGGTACGGTTCGATTCAAACTGAAGCTTAGTGGCTTTTCCTGGAAGCGTGGTATCGGTTACTTCATGTCCGTAGACACTCGTCATCACTTCTCGGTGTTAAGAAGACCCGGATTTGCCTAAGTCTTCCACCTACCGGCTTAAACAAGCTATTCCAACAGCTTGCTAACCTAACCTTCTCCGTCCCCACATCGCATTTGAATCAAGTACAGGAATATTAACCTGTTTCCCATCGACTACGCATTTCTGCCTCGCCTTAGGGGCCGACTCACCCTACGCCGATGAACGTTGCGTAGGAAACCTTGGGCTTTCGGCGAGCGGGCTTTTCACCCGCTTTATCGCTACTCATGTCAACATTCGCACTTCTGATACCTCCAGCACACTTTACAATGCACCTTCATCGGCCTACAGAACGCTCCCCTACCATGCCAGTAAACTGACATCCGCAGCTTCGGTTATAGATTTGAGCCCCGTTACATCTTCCGCGCAGGACGACTCGACCAGTGAGCTATTACGCTTTCTTTAAATGATGGCTGCTTCTAAGCCAACATCCTGGCTGTCTGGGCCTTCCCACTTCGTTTACCACTTAATCTATCATTTGGGACCTTAGCTGGCGGTCTGGGTTGTTTCCCTCTTGACAACGGACGTTAGCACCCGCTGTCTGTCTCCCGAGGAACCACTTGATGGTATTCTTAGTTTGCCATGGGTTGGTAAGTTGCAATAACCCCCTAGCCATAACAGTGCTTTACCCCCATCAGTGTCTTGCTCGAGGCACTACCTAAATAGTTTTCGGGGAGAACCAGCTATCTCCGAGTTTGTTTAGCCTTTCACCCCTATCCACAGCTCATCCCCGCATTTTGCAACATGCGTGGGTTCGGTCCTCCAGTACCTGTTACGGCACCTTCAACCTGGCCATGGATAGATCACTCGGTTTCGGGTCTACACCCAGCAACTGTTCGCCCTATTAAGACTCGGTTTCCCTACGCCTCCCCTATTCGGTTAAGCTCGCTACTGAATGTAAGTCGTTGACCCATTATACAAAAGGTACGCAGTCACACCACAAGGGTGCTCCCACTGTTTGTATGCATCAGGTTTCAGGTTCTATTTCACTCCCCTCCCGGGGTTCTTTTCGCCTTTCCCTCACGGTACTGGTTCACTATCGGTCGATGATGAGTATTTAGCCTTGGAGGATGGTCCCCCCATATTCAGACAGGATTTCACGTGTCCCGCCCTACTTTTTGTACGCTTAGTACCACTATTGAGATTTCGAATACGGGACTATCACCCACTATGGTCAAGCTTCCCAGCTTGTTCTTCTATCTCGACAGTTATTACGTACAGGCTCCTCCGCGTTCGCTCGCCACTACTTGCGGAATCTCGGTTGATTTCTTTTCCTCCGGGTACTTAGATGGTTCAGTTCTCCGGGTTCGCTTCGCTTATCCTATGTATTCAGATAAGGATACCTCCTAAGAGGTGGGTTTCCCCATTCGGACACCGCGGGATCATAGCTTTATTGCCAGCTCCCCCACGCTTTTCGCAGGCTTACACGTCCTTCGTCGCCTATCATCGCCAAGGCATCCACCTGATGCACTTATTCACTTGACTCTATCATTTCAAGAACCTCTTTGACTTCGTTTACCTACCCGTTGACTAGGGAAGCAAACTTGAAATTCCTACTTTGATAAAGCTTACTGCTTTGTTGTGTCTTAATCCTGCCTTTTGTGTTTCAGGATTAAGTCGATACAATCATCACCCAAATACTGTGTTTGTTTTCTTTTCTCTTGCGAGAGATTTTTTATCCTTGCAAAGAACAAAAAATCAAAACAAACTCATTGTCTTTGTTTGTTGATTTCGGCTTTCCAATTTGTTAAAGATCGATGCGTCGATATTTCACTTCGCAAATCAAAATAAGCTGCTAAGTATAGCAGGCTTCCTTTGATTTGTAAAGTTCTTGGTGGAGGCAAACGGGATCGAACCGATGACCCCCTGCTTGCAAAGCAGGTGCTCTACCAACTGAGCTATGCCCCCGTTCTTGGTGGGTCTGGGAGGACTTGAACCTCCGACCCCACGCTTATCAAGCGTGTGCTCTAACCAGCTGAGCTACAAACCCGGATTCTCTTCTTAAGCGAATCTTGTCTTCACTCAAGCTTTTCTCTTCCGCATCTTTTACAGTTTACCGATAAGTGTGAATGCATCAGACCTCTTCTTTCTCTAGAAAGGAGGTGATCCAGCCGCAGGTTCCCCTACGGCTACCTTGTTACGACTTCACCCCAGTCATGAAGCATACCGTGGTAAGCGGGCTCCTTGCGGTTACCCTACCTACTTCTGGTATCCCCCACTCCCATGGTGTGACGGGCGGTGTGTACAAGACCCGGGAACGTATTCACCGCAGTATGCTGACCTGCGATTACTAGCGATTCCGACTTCATGCACTCGAGTTGCAGAGTGCAATCCGGACTACGATCGGTTTTGTGAGATTGGCTCCACCTCGCGGCTTGGCTACCCTCTGTACCGACCATTGTATGACGTGTGAAGCCCTGGTCATAAGGGCCATGAGGACTTGACGTCATCCCCACCTTCCTCCGGCTTGTCACCGGCAGTCTCATTAGAGTGCCCAACTTAATGATGGCAACTAATGACAAGGGTTGCGCTCGTTGCGGGACTTAACCCAACATCTCACGACACGAGCTGACGACAGCCATGCAGCACCTGTGTTACGGCTCCCGAAGGCACTCCTCCGTCTCTGGAGGATTCCGTACATGTCAAGACCAGGTAAGGTTCTTCGCGTTGCATCGAATTAATCCACATCATCCACCGCTTGTGCGGGTCCCCGTCAATTCCTTTGAGTTTTAATCTTGCGACCGTACTCCCCAGGCGGTCAATTTCACGCGTTAGCTACGCTACTAAGCAATCAAGTTGCCCAACAGCTAATTGACATCGTTTAGGGCGTGGACTACCAGGGTATCTAATCCTGTTTGCTACCCACGCTTTCGAGCATGAACGTCAGTGTTATCCCAGGAGGCTGCCTTCGCCATCGGTATTCCTCCACATCTCTACGCATTTCACTGCTACACGTGGAATTCTACCTCCCTCTGACACACTCTAGTCACCCAGTTCAGAACGCAGTTCCCAGGTTGAGCCCGGGGATTTCACATCCTGCTTAAGTAACCGTCTGCGCTCGCTTTACGCCCAGTAATTCCGATTAACGCTCGCACCCTACGTATTACCGCGGCTGCTGGCACGTAGTTAGCCGGTGCTTATTCTTCAGGTACCGTCATCAGCTGTCGATATTAGCAACAGCCTTTTCTTCCCTGACAAAAGTCCTTTACAACCCGAAGGCCTTCTTCAGACACGCGGCATGGCTGGATCAGGCTTGCGCCCATTGTCCAAAATTCCCCACTGCTGCCTCCCGTAGGAGTCTGGGCCGTGTCTCAGTCCCAGTGTGGCGGATCATCCTCTCAGACCCGCTACTGATCGTCGCCTTGGTAGGCCTTTACCCCACCAACTAGCTAATCAGATATCGGCCGCTCGAATAACGCAAGGCCCGAAGGTCCCCTGCTTTCCTCCTCAGAGAATATGCGGTATTAGCTAATCTTTCGATTAGTTATCCCCCATTACTCGGTACGTTCCGATATATTACTCACCCGTTCGCCACTCGCCACCCAAGAAGCAAGCTTCTCTGTGCTGCCGTTCGACTTGCATGTGTAAAGCATGCCGCCAGCGTTCAATCTGAGCCAGGATCAAACTCTTATGTTCAATCTCTAACTTATAACTTCTGGTCTGCTTCAAAGAAACCGACAGGACAATGTCTAAAACATCATCTTGTCTGTCTTTCAAACAGTGTGAGGCCTAATGCACTCACACTTATCGGTAATCTGTTTTTTAAAGAGCGAATCGAATTATACAGTACATTTAGCAAATGTCAACTAAAATTATCCAAAATTTCAACCAACTGTGTTATACTGTCTGCTTCGTTTTCTTCACCGCGTCAGCAGCGAAGAACCGAACTATACGC
>NZ_KV799925.1:0-52003 GCF_001810105.1 Neisseria sp. HMSC068C04 | reverse complement strand
TGGGGAATTTTGCAAAGGTCTCGGCCTTTTATTTCATTTGCTTTGAGAATCAATCAAGCAAGATTATTTTTCAGCTTCTTCAAAGCCGACGACTTCTAAGCCGAAGCCGGTAAGGCCGGTGAAGGATGAAGGCTGGCCGAGGACGCGCAGTTTTTTGACGTTGAGGCCGGCGAGGATTTGTGCGCCTATGCCGTAGCTTTTGCTGTCCCATTTGTAGGCTTGGTTTGCGCCTTTGGGCAGGGTGCGGTCGAGCAGGGTGGCGCCGTCTTCGGTACGGTGCAGGAGGATGACTACGCCGCTTTCGGCTTGTTGGATGCGCTCAAGGGCTTTAGGCAATGACCATGAATGGCGTGGATTGGCTTGGATGAAGTCCATGACGCTGAAGGGCTCGTGGACGCGGACGAGGGTTTCTTCGTCGGTGGTTGGTGTGCCTTTGACGAGGGCGAGGTGGGTTTCGCCGGAAAGTTTGTCGACGTAAACGTGTTGTTGGAACTCGCCCCACGGGGTTTGTACGGGTGCGTTGCCCATGTCTTCGAGCAGGCTTTCGGTACGGCTGCGGTATTCGATGAGGTCGGTAATGGTGCCGATTTTGAGGTTGTGTTCTTCGGCGAACTTCATCAGTTCGGGCATACGCGCCATGGTACCGTCGTCGTTGATGATTTCGCAGATGACGGCGGCGGGAATCAGGCCGTTCATTTGTGCCAGGTCAACGCCGGCTTCGGTGTGTCCGGCGCGGACGAGTACGCCGCCTTTTTGGGCGCGCAGTGGGAAGATGTGGCCGGGTTGGACGATGTCTTCTGGTTTGGCGGATGGGGAAACGGCGGTTTGAATGGTCAGGGCGCGGTCGGCGGCGGAAATGCCGGTGGTAATGCCGTGGGCGGCTTCGATAGAGACGGTAAAGTTGGTGCCGTATTGCGCGCCGTTTTTCTGGGTCATCATAGGCAGGCCGAGTTTTTCGACCATTTCGCCGTCCATCGGCAGGCAGACCAGGCCGCGCGCGTTTTTGATCATGAAGTTGATGGCTTCGGGGGTAACGAATTGGGCGGCCATCAGCAAGTCGCCTTCGTTTTCGCGGTCTTCGGCATCGGTGATGATGACCATTTTGCCGGCTTTGATGTCTGCTAGGATTTCGGGGATGGTGGAGATGTGGGACATGGTATTTCTTTCTTGGCTGATGGTGGGGGTGTGGCGGTCTTGGTGGTCTTGATCCAGCCACATGTCGGGCATATTGGCTGCCTGCTCGATTTTTCGGGCTTTTTTCTCGCCGAAAGATTTGTTTTTCAGTAGGGCGGACAGCTCGCCTTGGTTGATGGCGATGGCTTGGGCAAACTTGGTCTGCTGGCCGTTGTGGTGTTGTGTTATCCATTGCCGCAGGTTGTGGCGGCGCAGGTCGGTGGTATTCATGATGAGATGAAATTGAATTGTGTGTAATGGATTGTAGTCTTGTCTTTACCAAAAGGCAAACTTTATTCGTTGAGATTTTTTTATTACTTTTTGGTAATAAGTTTTAATGTTTCAGACGGCCTGGGTATGGCTTGAAATTGACGGTTTTGGGAGAATATGGGGAATGTTTTGATGATTATTTTAACGGGGGATGTTTGAAATGAAAATGCTTGGGCGCGGATTGGTCGTGCTGGTGTTGTGTGCGCTGACGGCTGCGGGCGGCTGGTTTTATGCCCTGCATGGTCAGAACGAAGAACATCAGGTTTTGTCCCGTGAGGGGGTTTTGATGCAGATTAAGCAGATGAACCGCTTGGAAAGTACGGCATTTTATATCGATACGATTATCCGTACGGAGAAAAAAGGGGATTGGCGCAGGCTGTGGCAGGACTCGCAAAGCGGTATTTTTATTGTGCGCGGCAAGGTGTTGGCCGGTTTGGATTTGGACAAGTTAGGCGCGGACAATGTCAATATTGTGGACGACAAGGTATTGATTAGCCTGCCGGCGGTGGAAATCTTGAGCGTGGATTTGGAAAATATCGAAGTGTACGATATTCAGACCGGCTCGTTTAATTTGCTGCCTATGGATAAGTCTGTATTTAAGACGGTGCAGGAAGAGGCGAGACGGCAGGTATTGCAAAGCGCGTGTAAGGCTGAGATTTTGGAACATGCCAACCGTCAGGCGCAAACGCAGTTGGAAAACCTGTTTGCATTGACGCAGACGAAGGTGTCGGTGTATCCGGCTGCGGTAGGGAAGTGCGGTTAAATAGATTGCTTGAAAAGATAAGGCCGTCTGAAAAATTTTCAGACGGCCTTTGTTTCATCAAGCCATTAACCGCGTTGTAAAACGGCGGTATTGATGTATTTTTGAATACCGGTGGCAATGGCTTGGGCGCATTGCTGGCGGAAGGATTCGCTGCCAAGCAGCCGCTCTTCGGTAGGGTTGGAGAGGAAGGCGGTTTCCACCAAAATGGACGGAACATCCGGCGCACGGAGGACGGCGAAGTTGGCTTCGTCAACACGGCCTTTATGCAGTTGGTTGAGTTTGCCCAATTCAGTCAGGACGGAATGGCCAAGCTTGCGGCTGTCGCGCAGGGTTGCGGTTTGGGTCATATCCAAAATGGCGTTGTCGACATTGGGGTTGCCGCTGGTTTGTACGCCGCCGATGGCGTCGGCGTTGTTTTGGGTTTGGGCAAGGAATTTTGCCGCCGAGCTGGTCGCGCCTTTGGTATTGAGCATATATACGCCGGTACCGCGAGCGGACGGGCTGGTAAAGGCATCGGCGTGGATGGATACGAATACGTCGGCATTGCGTGCACGGCCTTTGGCAACGCGTACGCCCAATGGGATAAAGATGTCTTCGTTGCGCGTCATAAATACGTTGTAACCCAAGGCTTCGAGGCGTTTTTTGGTTTCGCGTGCGATGGAGAGTACGACGTTTTTTTCTTTGAGGCCGCTCGGGCCGATTGCGCCGGGGTCTTCGCCGCCATGACCGGGGTCGATCATAATCACGGGACGGCGGTTGCCGCCGCTGCCGCGATTGCTTTTAGGGGCAGGGGTGTCGTATGCGATATTGGTATTCGGACGTTGTTTGGGGACATTGCCGTTGAGTAAGGCCATCATCGGGTCGTTGGCATCTGCGCCGTGCGGATAGAGGTCGATAACCAGGCGGTTTCTGAAGTTACCGACGGGTGCGAGCGCAAAGACTTGCGGATGGGTGCTTTGTTTGAGGTCGATGACGATACGCACGGTATTGGGCGTATTTTGACCGGCGCGAATGCTGCGGATAAAAGGGTCGTTAGACAGCACTTTGCTGGAAATGCCTTGCAGGACGCTGTTGATTTCCGCTCCTTGAATATCTACAACCAACCGGCTGGGGTTGTCCAACATAAAATGTTGGTATTTCATCGAGTGGTTGCTCTCAAGGGTAACGCGTGTGTAGGCGTTCGCCGGCCAAATGCGGACGGCAAGGAATTGCGCAGGAGAGGCCGGTTTGGCCAATGCGGCACCAACGGGCGTGAGGGTGAGAAATAGTCCTGTGCCTTGACGGAGAATGTGTCTTCTAGTTAATTTGACCATGATTCTAAACTTTTTCGGCCTTGGTTTGTGTGGGCGGAAAAGGTGCAGGTTCTGCCCTTATCGGTGTACGTCAATGTAATGGTAATGTCTGCCGGAGGCGTGAATTCCCCACCTTGCTGCGGCCATTCGATGAGGCAGATGCTGTCGGGCGCAAACAATTCGTCCAAACCGGCATCTTCCCATTCCTCGGGCATGGTAAAGCGGTAGAGGTCGAAATGGTGGAGGGTGAATGTATCCAGCGGATAAGATTCGACAATGGTGTAAGTCGGGCTTTTGACTGCGCCCGTATGTCCAAGTCCGCGCAAAATCCCGCGTGTCAGCGTGGTTTTGCCTGCACCCAGCCCGCCTTCAAGATAGATGGTCAGCGGAGCGGAAAGCTGCTTGCTCCATTCTTCACCCAGTTTCAGGGTTGCTTCTTCATCGGGCAGAAAACGGGTGTACAGTCCGTTTGAGTGCATGGAATAGGCCTTGTCGTTCAAAAGGCTTAATTATGATGGAATTGGCGGCGTTTGCAAACCTGATAGACGATAAAGTTAGATAAAGATAGTGTTGAGGCCGTCTGAAAACGGAATTCAGACGGCCTTTAATGTTAGAATGAAAATATCCCTCACAATATTGCGAGACAACTTATGCCTTTATCCATAGACGAACAATTATTGCCGCACCGCAATGCCATCGACAGCATCGATGCGGAAATCCTCCGTTTGCTCAACGAGCGCGCCGGGCATGCGCATGCTATCGGCGAATTGAAAGGGACAGGCGCGGTGTACCGTCCTGAACGGGAAGTGGCCGTTTTGCGCCGGATTCAGGATTTGAACCGCGGCCCTTTGCCTGATGAATCGGTCACTCGGCTGTTTCGCGAGATTATGAGCGAATGTTTGGCGGTAGAGCGTCCGCTGACGATTGCCTATTTGGGCCCGAAGGGAACATTCACCCAGCAAGCCGCCATCAAACATTTCGGCCACGCCGCACACACCATGGCGTGTACCACCATCGACAACTGCTTCAAACAAGTTGAAACGCGTCAAGCCGATTATTTGGTGGCACCGGTAGAAAATTCGACCGAGGGCTCGGTGGGGCGAACTTTGGACTTGTTGGCCGTAACTGCGTTGAAAGCCTGCGGCGAAGTGGTTGTCCGCATTCATCACAACCTGTTGCGTAAAGACAGCCACGAAATCGGCGGCATTACCAAAGTTTTCGCCCATGCCCAAGCCTTGGCGCAATGCAATGACTGGCTTGGCCGCAACCTGCCCAATGCCGAACGTATCGCCGTAGCCAGCAATGCCGAAGCAGCGCGTTTGGTTGCCGAATCTGACAGCCCGAATGTGGCCGCCATTGCCGGACGTATTGCCGCGGAAATTTATCAGTTGAGCTTTGCCGCCGAGTGTATCGAAGACGAGCCAAACAATACCACGCGCTTCTTGGTGATGGGCCATCAAGAAACCGGCCGCAGCGGCAACGACAAAACCTCTTTGGTCGTCTCCGCACCCAACCGTGCCGGTGCCGTTACTTCTTTGTTGCAACCCTTCACCGAGTTGGGTATTTCTATGACCAAATTTGAAAGCCGCCCAAGTAAATCGGTTTTGTGGGAATACCTGTTTTTCATCGATATCGAAGGCCATCAAAGCGATGAAAATGTCCAAAAAGCCTTGCAGCTTTTGGGCGAACGAGCTTCCTTCGTGAAAGTTGTCGGCTCTTATCCGACCGTTGTTTTGTAAGGATTATTGGGCATCAAAGGCCGTCTGAAAAGTTTTCAGACGGCCTAAATCATATTCTCGATAGTTGCCATTTATGCAACATCATTGGCAGATTAATGTCAGTAAGTTTGCATGATTGGAAATGAACACTCTATAATCCGAACGTTTTTAATATTTTCATGCAAAGAAAGGAGCAAGCCATGACACGCAATACTTCAATCCGCTCAATCACATTCTTTGCAGCCCAAGCGTCGGTCTGACTTTCGGATAACGCTTTTCGCATTCCATGTCACCCGCTTCGGGCTGCTTTCCCTACGATTATCGGCTAGAAGCCAGGCCGTCTTAACATTTCGCAGACGGTGGATACCTATTGTCATCTGTTGACGGTTTCTATCCGTTTTAAAGAAAGCATAAACACATGGGCAATTATCCCCATCATATTCAAATTATTGCCGATTCAAATACATGGATTGAAGGCAACGCTGTTGCACAGCTCGAAACCACCGCTCAATTACCGCATATGTTGCGCGTTGCCGGAATGCCGGATTTACACGCAGGGCGCGGTTATCCGGTTGGCGCGGCATTTTTCAGCGACCGTCATTTTTATCCTGCCCTGATTGGGAACGACATCGGTTGCGGCATGGCGTTTTGGCAGACCGATTTACGCGCAGCCAAACTCAAACCGGCCAAACTCGCCAAACAGCTGGGCAATATCGATACACCGTTGGACAAAGACGAACAGGTTGATTTATTAGGCGATGCTGTCGATATGCGCCAATTTTCAGACGGCCTTGCCGTAGGTACGATTGGCGGTGGCAACCATTTTGCCGAGTTGCAAACCGTTGATACCGTTTATCGCGCCGATCTGCTTCCGCCCGATTTTGATGAAAACCATCTGCAACTGTTGGTGCATAGCGGTTCGCGCGGATTGGGCCAGCAGATTTTGCAACGCCATATTACCGCCTTTGGGCATCAAGGTTTGGCGGAAGAGGGCGAAGCGGCGGCAGCCTATCTTGCCGAACACCAAGCAGCCCTTGAATTTGCCAGCCTTAACCGCCGTTTGATTGCGGCCAGAATGCTTGACCGTTGGTGCTCAGAAGGAACATGCCTGCTCGACGTCCATCATAATTTTTTGGAACAAACCGAGATTGACGGCACAACCGGTTGGCTGCACCGAAAAGGCGCAACGCCCACCGATAAAGGCTTGGTCATGATACCCGGCTCGCGCGGCGATTACAGCTATCTGGTCCAACCTGCAGAAGACTGCCAAATTTCGTTGAATACCTTGGCTCACGGCGCAGGTCGGAAATGGCAGCGCGGCGAATGCAAAGGCAGGCTGTCGCACAAATACACTGCCGACAGCCTGCGCCAGACCGAATTTGGCAGCGTAGTCGTTTGTCAGGATAAGGCCTTGATTTTTGAAGAAGCGCCACAGGCTTATAAAAGCATCGACAGCGTTATTGCCGCCATGAAAAACGCAGGTTTGATTGAATTGGTCGCGCGGTTCAAGCCTGTTTTGACTTATAAAACCGGTGGCGAGTGTGGAGTGTAAAGATGAAACAGAATACACCATTGATTTATCTGCAAATTTCCACCGCGCAAGGGCCGGCAGAGTGCCGTATATTTGCCCGTTTCGTCTTAGGTAAATTACTTGCCGAAGCTCAAGCAAAAGGTATTGATGCCGAACTTGTTACTGAAATCGCCGATAAGCACGGCATTTTGTCGGCAACGCTCAAATTGGAAGGGCAGAAAGCCGAAAGTTTGGCGCAAACTTGGCAGGGAACGCTCCAATGGATATGCCCCAGCCCTGTCCGCCCGAAACATCCGCGCAAAAATTGGTATATAGGCGTTTTCCGTTTGCCCGATATGCCGCAGATGTATGAAATGCCGTCTGAAAACGGAATCGAGTTTCAAACCTGTCGTTCGGGCGGCAAGGGTGGGCAACACGTCAATAAAACCGAAAGCGCCGTCCGCGCTACCCATAAAGAAAGCGGCATTTCCGTGCGGGTCGAGAGCGAACGCAGCCAGCACGCCAATAAAAAATTGGCGGTAATGTTATTGGCGCAAAAGCTGGCGGAGCATCATGCCGGACAAGCTGGAAGTTTTGCGCAGGACCAGCACGCGCAACTCTATCAAGTTGAGCGCGGCAATCCGAAAAGGACGTTTGTCGGAGCTATTTTTAAGGAGAAGTAATTTGCCTGTCGGATAAACAGGCATAGTGAAAACATAAACCAAAGGCCGTCTGAAAATGTTCAGACGGCCTTTTATCGTTTTATCGATTAGCGTTCGCTTAACGCTTGTTTCATACGTGTAATTGGTTTGATCAGATATTGGAAGATGGTTTTTTCACCGGTTTTGATGTCTACCGTTGCGACCATGCCCGGAATAATCGGCATAGGTTTGCCGTTTTTGTCTTTCAGGGAGTTGTTTTCGGTTTGGACGAGAACACGGTAATAGACTTGGTTCGGGTCGAGTTTCAGGTCGTTGGCACGGTTTTGCATGGAGTTGCTGACGGTATCGGCGCCGACGAGGGTAACTTTGCCTTCCAAACCGCCGTAGATGGAGTAGTCGTATGCGCTGACTTTAACCAATGCAGGTTGGCCTGCACGGATAAAGGCGATGTCTTGCGGACGGATATAGGCTTCGACCAGCAGTTTGTCGTCAACCGGGACGATTTGCATGATGTCTTCGCCTGCATTTACAACGCCGCCGATGGTGGTGACTTTTATGCCTTTGACGATGCCGCGCATAGGCGCGCGGATTTGCGAGCGTTCAACCGGGTCGGCACGCATGGCAACATTTTCTTTGGATTGCGCCAGCTCGGATTCGGCTTGCAAGAGTTCGTTGTTGGCATCGGCTTTGTAGCGGTTGCGGCGTTCGGAGATTTGGGTGGCCAAGTCTGCGGAATCGCGGCGCATTCTTAAAAGTTCGACTTCGGAAACCACGCCTTCGGCAACCATAGGTGCGGTAATGGCGATTTCGCGGTCAAGTGCGGCCTTGCTTTGGGAAAGGCCGCTGACGGCGTCGGTCATGGCTTGACGGCGTGCTTTGTAGGCGGCGATTTCGCGACGGCGAAGCTCAGGACCCACGCTGTCAGGGAAGGAAAGCTTGGTGCCGTAGGCTTCGGCTTTAAGGCGGGCAACAGTGGCTTCGAGGTTTTCGACTTTGGCTTCGCTTTCGCGCAAAACGGCGGAGCTGCGTGTGTCGTCGAGTTTCATTAGAATCTGATCTTTCTCGACCATATCGCCTTCTTTAACCATGATTTCGGTTACGATGCCGGGATCCAGGCTTTGGATTACTTGCTCACGGCTGCTGGGAATGATATTGCCGTTGCCACGGGTCACTTCTTCGACAGGGCTGTTGTAAGCCCAAATAACGAAGACAATCATCAGAATAAAAAACAGGATGATGACAATAAACTGGCCACTGTGTTTTTCTTTTTGAAGGGCGGCGTTGAGGTCGTTGATGAGGTGTAGGTCTTTGGATTTGACGTTGTTTTCGCGGCTCATAATCGTGTATCTTTATTGTGTTTGGTGGATTTTAACCATTAGGGCAGGCCGTCTGAAAGAGTAAGTAGGTTTCAGACGGCCTTTTGCTTTATTGTGCTGCCGATTGAGGGGCTGCGGCAGCTTGTTGTTGCTGCTGTTTGACTGCAGCAGCTTGTTGCTGTTGTTGTTTAACGTTGGCTGCTTTGGCCTGTTCGTTTTGCATGAGTTTTTGCAATACCAGGTCACGCGGGCCGTCCATCACGACTTTACCATTGTCCATCACAATGATGCGGTTGACGATTTGCAGCACTTGCGGACGGTGGGTCACCAAAAGCATGGTGCGGTTGCGGCCCCATTGTGCAATGGCATTGAGCGCCATACGCTCAGTGGCTTGGTCCAGGCTGGTGGTCGGCTCGTCCAGCAAGACGACTTTCGGGTTGCGCAAGGTCATGCGCGCCAAGGCGATGATTTGTTTTTGACCGCCGGACAAGCCCAAACCGTCTTCACCCAGAGGCATATCCAAACCGCGTGGATGGTTGCGGATGATTTTGTCGAGGCCGAAGCGGTTGAGCGCAGTCAGTAAGTCTTGGTCGGTAGAATAGCTGCCGGTACGCGCCAAGTCCATATTTTCACGCAATGTGCCGAGGAACAGGCGTGGCGATTGGCTCAACAGCAGGACTTGATCGCGCAGGAAGTTGGGGTCAAGCTGGCGCATATCGACGCCGTCAAGGGTAACGTTGCCTTTTTCAGTGTCGTACAGACCGCTGGCCAGTTTGAGCATGGTGCTTTTACCACTGCCGATACGGCCCAAAATACCGACTTTTTCGCCCGGTTTGATGGTCAGGCGCAAGTCTTCGACAGCGCTGTTGTTGTCGGCTTGATATTTGAACGATACGTTTTCAAAGGTAATATTGCCTTGTACGTTGTCCAAAGTAATGTATTTGCGTTCCGGATTACGCTCGATAGGGCGGGTAACGATATCGTTTACGCCTTTGAGGGCAAGTTTGGCCTGTTGGAAGCGGGTCGCCAGACCGGCGATTTGTGCCAACGGCGCCAAGGCGCGGCCGGACAGAATCACGGAGGCAATCAATGCACCCATGGTGATGCGTTCCGCATGGTTGTCGGCATGAATCAGATAGGTGCCGACGACGACCAAAAAGACGGTATTGAGCTGCTGCATGGCAACGGCGAAGTTGACCATGAAGTTGCTGGTGTCTTTGACTTTGATGGAGGAAGCGGAAGTTTTGGCGGTGTATTCGTCCCAACGTTGTTGCGCCCAAGATGTGGCGTTGTTGGTTTTCAGGGTTTCGATGCCTTCGATGGCTTCAACGGCAAGGCCGGAGCGTTGCGAACCTTCTTTCATCGATTCGTTGATGTGGCGAGAGAGCGGGCGTTGTACGACAAAACCGACAATCACGACAATCGGAATGATGGTTAGGGGAACGAGTGCCAGTTTGCCGCCGACCATGGAAATCACGAAGATAAACAGCAACAGGAAAGGCAAGTCGACAATAGTCAACAAGCTGGCACTGGTCATGAACTCTCGCACGGCTTCAAATTCGCGTAAATTGCTGGCGTATGAACCGGAAGAAGCTGGACGGTCTGCCAGACGCAATGCCATCACGCGGCGGAACAGGGCGGAGCTGATGATCAGGTCGGCTTTTTTACCGGCAATATCGGTCAAATGACCGCGAATCATCTTGGCGGCAAACTCAAACAAAATCGCCAAGACCACGCCGATGCTCAAAACCCACAAGGTTTCATAGGCTTGGTTGGGAATCACGCGGTCGTACACGTTCATCACATACAGGGAGCTGACGAGTGCAAGGAAGTTGATGATGATGGTGGCCAAGATGACTTGGTAGTAGTAGCTGCGGAAACGCCAAATGACTTTCCAAAACCATGCTTTGGGCAAATGGTATTCAGGCAGCTCCGAGCGCATATCAGTCGCCATTTTGGGTTTGATAAACCAGCAGTAACCCAAATACAGGCCGGAGAGCTGTTCGTGGCTGAGTTCTTGTTCCAAACCGTCCACCTGGCGGATATGGTATTTACGCTCTTGGCCGGAGCCTTCGATTTGGGTGATGACCGCTGCCTCTTCGTTGTGCAGGATAATCATGACCGGCACGGCGAGTGAGGGGATGTCTTCCAGATTGCGTTTGGATAAGGTGTTTTCAAAGCCGTGGCTGCGCAGGACTTCGACCAGCGAGTGATAGTTGACCTTGAGCTTTTTGTCGCGCACGACTTCGGCGGACAAGGCGGCTTCGGATACGGGCGCACCCAAAAGGCGGGTCACTAAAACGATGTGTTCAATGATGGCTTTCATATTTTTTCGCGTAATGTTTTTGGTTTAACCGGCGGATATGGCTTTATTTTTGTGCCAAACCGACCCAAGCGGAGATCTTGGCCTGGGTATTTAAATAGTCGAGCGCTGCATCGCGGAAATCGTTGCGGGCGGCAACATAATCCTGCTCGATGGAGGATAATTCGCTGTATGCGCTCAAAACGTCGGTCAGCGTACGTCGGGCGATTTTAAACTGCAATTCGTACACCTTGATGACTTCTTTTTGGGCGGCGATGTGTTGCGCCGTCAGCGCGGTACGCTGTTCGCTTTCCTGCATATCGATGGCGGATGTTTGAACGCGTTCGTTCATGTCGCGCAGGATTTGTTCGGACTTGGCTTCTGCGGCAATCAATGATTTGGCATTGCGTTCCACATTGTGTCGTGCGGCAATATCCAACACATTCCATGCAACGTTTAAATAAAGCTGTCTGGTGTTACGCGTCGCACTGCCTTCCAAATTGAGGGCAGGCAGGCGTTCGGCTTTGGAAGCGTCCAAATCGGCACGGACGCTGTCGCGTTCGGCCAATTGCGCCTGATAGGATGGATTGTTGTTGCGGTTGGGGTTGTTGAAGCGTTCGCTGATGGATTTCGCCGTGTCGTTTTTAAACGGATCTTCCAAATCGTTGGCAGTCAGCTGGCGAGAGGTATAGCGGGACAGGCGGCTCAGGGCCAAATCCATGGTGCGGCGTTGTTGGGCAATAATGTTTGCCACTTGCAGTTGGCGCGCGCGCGCTTCAATCAGCTCGGAACGGCGGCCGGCATCATATTTGACGATGGTGTCTAAGTCTTTTAAGAGGTTGTTGTGGCGCGCCAAAGTCTGTTCGTTGAGGATCAGGGTTTCTTTTGCACGCAATGCGCTCAGATAAAGGCGACCAATATCGCTGCCCAGCTGCTCTTGGCTTTCGGTGTATTTGTGTTGATAGTATTCTTCGCGGCTGCGGTCGCGGCGGACGGCGGCCTCAATCGCACCCCATGAGTAGATGTTCACGCTGCCGCGCACGCCAACACCGTCTTCCATGTCGTTGCTGGAATATTTATTGTGTTGCGCCAGCACTTTCGTGCCGGTCAGGGTCACGACAGGATAATGGCGCGCACGCGTGGCTTTGGTCGTGCTTTGCGCTGCTTCTTGAGTGGCTTTGGCTTCACGCACAATCGGGTCGCTGATTAAAGCGTCCCTGAGGATGTCTTGCAGGCTGTATGCAGAGGCCGTCTGAAAGGGCAACAGACAGCAGGCGACGGCAACGGCCGATGACAATAAACGGGGCTTTGTGGGGGAAGAATAAATATGCGACATGATTTCTAACCAAATAATTTATATATTATCGTTGTCCGTATCGGGTATCGCCTGAGGCATGACGGGGCGAATTTTGAACGAGAACACATACATTTACAAAGCATAAAGCATTTTTGCCAGCTTTTCACAATATTCTGATAAAAGGTCGAGATACATGCCTTAAAGTATATTATTGCAGAGCGCGACTATCGTATCTAATGATTTTAATGTAAAAAATTTATCAAAAAGGCCGTCTGAAAGGATTTCAGACGGCCTTTTTCAACCTTAATCCTTACGTTGCAATACAGCGGCAAAGAAGCCGTCGGTTTGGTGTTCTCCGGAGTTGAGGCGCAGGTATTTTCCGGTATCCAAATCAATCTTCAGGCTTTGCAGCAGTTCGGCGCAGTTGACGAGTTCAAATTCGGGATGTTCGGACAGGAAACGTTCGACTTGCAACTCGTTTTCTTCCGGCAACACGCTGCAGGTGGCGTAAACCAAGCGGCCTTGCGGTTTCACCAGTTTGGAGGCGGCATCGAGGATGTTGTGTTGTTGTTCTAAAAGGTTGGCCACGGTCTCGGCTGATTGGCGGTATTTGAGGTCTGGATTGCGGCGTAAAGTACCCAAACCGGAGCAGGGTGCGTCCACCAACACACGGTCGGCTTTGCCTGCCAGTCGGGCAATACGGGTGTCGTGTTCGCTGCTGATGCGTTCGGGGTGGATGTTGGTCAGTCCGGCGCGGGTCATGCGCGGTTTGAGGTTGGCAAGGCGTTTTTCGGCGATGTCGAAGGCGTAGATTCTGCCTTTGTTGGCCATTTGCGCGCCGACAGCCAAGGTTTTACCGCCGGCGCCGGCACAGAAATCGACAATGATTTCGCCTCGTTTCGCGCCCACCAATAAGGCAAGCAGCTGGCTGCCTTCGTCTTGGACTTCCAGCGTACCGTCCAAAAACAGTTCGTGTTTGTTAAGCGCGATTTTGTTTTTCAGGCGGATGCCCCAAGGCGAATAAGGCGTGGCTTCTGCATCGGCACTTTCGGTTTGCAACAATGGCAGCACTTTATCGCGTTTGCCTTTCAAGGTGTTGACGCGGATGTCGAGCGGGGCAGGTTGGTTGATGCTGCGGCCGAAGGCGAGAATTTCTTCTTCGCTCCAATGCTGTTGCAGCTGTTTCACCAGCCATTGCGGCAATTCTGCGGCGGTATTCAGGCCGTCTGAAAACTCGGTTTTACGGGCTTTCAAATTGCCGAGGAACTCTGTTTCTTCTTCATCAAGCAGGTCTTTGATTTGGCTGATGTTGGTGCTTCTGCCGAGAACCAGTGCGGCGAGTGCGGCTTTGCGCGGCTGCGCGTGCGGACGGCGCAGGGCAGTACTGATTTTTTGATAGTGGCGCAGCGCGGCAAAGGCAGTTTCGGCGATTTCGTGGCGGTCTTGGCGGCCGAGCTTTTTGTGTTCGCGGAAATAGGCGGAGAGGACGGCATCGGAAGGCTGTTTGAAAGTCAGCATTTCAGCCAAAACTTTGGCGGTATGGTCGAGTTGTGCGGCGTTCATAATGTAATGGGTTCTCTTAAAGTTGGTAAATGGTTTCAGACGGCCTTCATGATGCGTTCGATTTCGTGCCAAAAGCCGTCCGGCCGTAATTCCAAAACGGCAATCAAGCCTTGGTCGATACGGCGGATTTCGGTTTCGTTCAATGTTTCGGTTTCAGCGACACGTGCAGGCGCGAGGTAGGTCATACGGTCGAGCAGATGGTAGCGAGCTTCTTGGCGTTCAAACCCGTACTCCGCCCAATCTTGAATATAGACGCCGCGCCAGCCGTATGGATTAAGCAGCGGCTCAAAAGCATGGAAACCTTGTGGAAAAAATCCGATGCCGCGCACGATGGAAGCAGGAAGCGGATTCTCCGGCAGGGCTTGTGCGGTTAAGGTCGATTTGCCTTGCGGCGTATGCAGCAGTTTGGATTGCTGCACCAGTTTGGCGGCTTTGTCCGTCAGCGTGTCTTTAGGATTAAGGCCGCGCAGGTTTTGCACTTGGTCTCCGCCGTAGTATTTACACGCCAGCTCGATGTGGTAGGGCTTTTGATTAAGCGAAACGACAAAATCCGCAGCCCCTAAAGTTTGGCCGTCTGAAAAAACGGGCAGATTGTATGCGTGCAGTTCGGCGTGCGGTGCGTTGGCAAACCAAAAAGCCAGCAGCTCTTCGGCATAAATGCCGAGACGGTGGCCGAATGGGGCGCGTTGGACAAGGTGTTCCTTCAGTGGAGCGGGATCGGCGTCCAATGCCAAAAGGTAGCGGAAACCGTGTTCCCCCAATAGTTCGCGCACGCTCAATTCGCAACCGCTTTGCCACAAAGGCGGCGCAGTCAGCAGCGAGGCGAGGTCGCGGACGGGTTGGCTGGTGAGTTTCCACCATAATGCGTCTAGGGAGTAATTCATGCTTATCCGAATATCAGTCATGCCGTCTGAAAAGCTGGAAATGTGTTTCAGACGGCCTTAATCAGTCTTTTTTATGGATACGGTGGCTGACGGTATTGAAAAAACCGCGCAGGATATCGATGTCTTCGGTTTGCGTGTTGGCGCGTCCGAACAGGCTCTGCATACGGCGCATCAGGCGCTCGCCGTTGCGGCGGTTGAAAAAGCCGATGTCGTTCATCACGCTTTCCATGTGGGCGACCATGCCTTTGATTTGCTCGTGGGTTGCGGCGTGGTCTTCCTGTTGAAGGTGGGTCATGGGCGAATCGGTTTGGCTGAAGATTTCGTAGCACACGACCTGTACGGCTTGGGCGAGGTTGAGCGAGAAATAGTCGGGATTGCCGTTGATGGTCATCAGTCGGTTGCAGGCTTGGACTTCTTCGATGCTCAAGCCGAAAGTTTCGTTGCCGAAAACCAGCGCCACTTTCTCGCCGCGGTTGGCAGCTTGCAGTAATTCGGGCACCAAATCGCGTGGGGTTTGCAGCGGCGCGGTGATTTCGCGGCGGCGGCTGGTCAGGGCGCAGGCGATGGTGGTGTCGGCAAGGGCTTCGTCCAAAGAAGCGGCAATGGTGGCATTTTCCAAAACGTCTACCGCGCCGGAAGCGAGGATGAAGCTTTCTTCCGGTAATTTAAACGATTGCGGATGCTCCGGATCGAACACGGGCGGATTTTCCGTCATCGGCGTTGCCATCAGATTGGGGGCGACGATGGTTAATTTGTGCAGGCCCATTGTTTTCATGGCGCGCGCGGCGGAGCCGATATTGGCGGGATGGCTGGTGCGCGTGAGGATGATGCGGATGTTGTTCAGATAAGCGGGCAGGGCGGGTTTTTCGGAAGTCATGTTTTGTTTTCTGTTTGTACGGGAATCAGGTATAATGCGCCATCTTTTTGTTTTCAGACGGCCTTTTTCCATGCCGTCTGAAATGTTCTTTAACAGCATCGGAAACGATTAACAGTCTCTTGTGTGCCTTGTTCGGCGCATTAGGGCGTATTTTACCTGAATTAGGAAGAAAACCATGAATCCGTTTTTAAATACCGCTTTCAAAGCCGCCCGTAAAGCAGGGCAAATGATGATTCGCGCCGCCGGCAATCTGGATGCCGTCAAAGTAGACAGCAAAGCATTCAACGACTTCGTTTCCGATGTTGACCGCAGCTCCGAAATGATTTTGGTGGAAGCGCTTAAAGAAGCCTATCCGCATCACAAAATCACTTGTGAAGAAGGCGGCTCCCACGGTAAAGCCACTGCCGAGTACGAATGGATTATTGATCCGCTCGACGGCACAACCAATTTCCTCCACGGCCATCCCCAATACGCTATCTCTATGGCACTCCTGCACAAAGGCGTGTTGCAAGAAGCTTTGGTGTACGCACCTGAGCGCAACGACGTATACATGGCTTCCCGTGGCAAAGGCGCGTTGCTCAACGACCGCCGTATCCGCGTTTCCAACCGCATCGAATTGAACCGCTGCCTGATCGGTACCGGCTTCCCTGTTGTCGATCAAAGCATGATGGACAAGTATCTGGCGATTTTGAAAGATTTCTTGGCCAAAACCGCCGGCGGCCGTCGTGAAGGCGCGGCTTCTTTGGATTTGTGTGCCGTTGCGGCCGGCCGTTTGGACGGTTTCTTCGAGTTCAACCTCAAACCTTGGGATATTGCCGCCGGTGCATTGATTGTCCAAGAAGCAGGCGGAATCGTTACCGATATGTCCGGTGATGAAGGCTGGTTGGAAAGCGGCGACATCGTTGCAGCCAATCCTAAAGTATTGGCACAAATGCTGAAAATTATTTCTGACCATCAATAAGAGTTTGTAAGGAACGGTCTGTATTTATCATGGCAGGCCATGTTCTCAATAATCGGTAAAAGGCCGTCTGAAACCTGAAATAGGGTTTCAGACGGCCTTTTGTTTTGTTGTTAACGGATTTGGATAAAAGCTAAAAAAATATAGCTTTTAAAGGAAGCATTTTTAATTTTGTCTGTATTTTCTATTGCTACGCAGTTATGATGTAGATACGTTTGGCTGAAATAATGCCGCATGCAATCATAAAAATAGAAAGCAGAGGAGAATAATGAAACGAGATTTTGAAGCAGTAAAACGCATTGTCATTAAGATTGGAACCAGCTCTTTGGTGTTGCCAAACGGCAAAATCAATTTGGCAAAAATCGACCAATTGGCCTTTGTCATTTCCAGCTTGGTCAGTAAGGGTAAAGAAATTGTGTTGGTGTCTTCCGGCGCGATGGGCTTCGGGCTGAATGTCCTCAACATGGAAAAACGTCCGGTGGAAATGGCGCAGCAGCAGGCTGTTTCCAGCGTCGGCCAAGTGGCCATGATGAGCCTTTACTCGCAGATTTTTTCCCATTATCGAATGACGGTATCGCAAATCCTGCTGACGCGTGATGTGGTCGAATATCCGGAAAGTTTGGCAAACGTCACCAATGCTTTTGAATCCCTGCTTTCCATCAGCGTTATCCCCATTGTCAATGAGAACGATGCGGTCAGCGTGGACGAGATGGATCATGCGACCAAATTTGGCGATAACGACCGTTTGTCGGCAGTTGTGGCGAAAATTGTTAAAGCCGATTTGCTGATTATGTTGTCCGATATCGACGGTTTGTTTGATAAAAATCCGGCCGTTCATGCCGATGCCAAGCTGCGCAGCCATGTGGCCGATATTACAGAGGAAATTATTGCTTCTGCCGGCGGATCGGGCAGTAAGTTTGGTACGGGCGGCATGCTCAGTAAAATTAAGAGCGCGCAGATGATGTTTGAACATCACGGCCAGATGGTATTGATGAACAGCGCCAATCCGCGCGATATTCTTCAGGTTTTAGATGGCGCGCCTATCGGAACGTGGTTTGCACAAGAGAAATAGGGAGGTTTTATGAGCTATATCGAACAGTTGGGCAAGAATGCTCAAAAAGCCAGTAAAACGTTAATCAGCTTGGGAAGCGTGGAAAAAAACAATCTGCTGCGTCAGGTTGCGGCGGCTTTGGTTGAACAGGCTGAGATGATTTTGTCGGAAAATGCCCGCGATTTGGCCGCTGCAAAAGAAAACGGCATTTCGGACATTATGCTCGACAGGCTGCGCTTGAATCATGAACGCATCAAAGGCATTGCGGAAGGCGTTGAACAGGTTGCCGATTTACAGGACCCGATTGGGCAAGTTGTCCGCGGTTATACCAATTTGGACGGTTTGAAGATTGTTCAAAAACGCGTGCCTTTGGGTGTGGTCGCCATGATTTTTGAAAGCCGCCCGAATGTTTCAGTCGATGCGTTTTCTCTGGCCTTTAAAACCGGCAATGCCATTATTTTGCGCGGCGGTCGCGATGCCATCCATTCCAATACCGCATTGATTGCCGTCATCAGGCAGACTTTGGTACAAGCGGGAATGGATGCCGATGTGGTGCAGCTGGTCGAAGATACCAGTCATGCCGCCGCCGAGGAATTGATGCAGGCAGTCGATTATATTGATGTACTGATTCCGCGCGGCGGCGCGCGCTTGATTCAGACGGTGAAAGAGAAATCGAAAGTTCCCGTCATTGAAACCGGAGTCGGTAATTGCCATATTTATGTGGACGACAGTGCCGATTTGGAGATGGCGGTCGATATCGTCGTGAACGCCAAAACGCAGCGTCCGAGCGTGTGCAATGCCGCGGAGTCTTTGGTTGTCCACGAAAAGATAGCGGAAGCGTTTTTGCCCAAACTGGAAGAAGCCGTTGCCAAAGTGCATCCGGTCGAATTTAGAGCCGATCAGGAAGCATTGCGTATGTTTAAAAATGCTGTTTTGGCAACCGAGGAAGATTACAGTACCGAGTTTCTTGACTATATTATGTCGGTCAAAATAGTGAAAACAGTGGAAGAAGCCGTCGATTGGATTAACGGCCACACGACGCATCACTCGGAAGCGATTGTGACCCAAAGCATTGCCCATGCCGAATTTTTCCAAGAAAGCATTGATGCGGCGGCGGTTTATGTCAATGCGTCCACTCGGTTTACCGACGGCTTTGTTTTCGGATTGGGTGCAGAAATTGGTATTTCCACCCAAAAAATGCACGCCCGCGGCCCGATGGGTTTGGAAGCGCTGACTTCGAGCAAATTCTATATCAACGGCAACGGTCAGATCCGACGTTGAGAAACGCCCCCTCAACTCCATCAATTTGCGTATAATGGCGGAAATTTGATTTTCCCCGAACAACCGATTTAGTAAAAGGAACACACATGTCCTCTATCCACGATCAAATCAAAGAAGTTGTAACCACCCACCGCGTCGTATTGTTCATGAAAGGTACGAAGCAGTTCCCACAATGCGGTTTCTCTTCCCGTGCCGTACAAATCCTGAATGCGGCAGGTTGCACCGACTATGTGACTGTCAACGTATTGGAAAACGATGCCGTACGTCAAGGCATTAAAGAATACAGCGACTGGCCGACTATTCCTCAATTGTACGTCAACGGCGAATTTGTCGGCGGTTCTGACATTTTGATGGAAATGTACGAAGCCGGCGAACTGCAAGAATTGCTGAAAGCTTAATCATCTACAATATTCCGTAATGTAAAATTGTTGACAAAGGCCGTCTGAAACCCTGATTCAGACGGCCTTTCGCACGAAACATACCCTTTCCGCCATTCGTGAAAAAAAGTATAATTCACTCCGTCAACGAAACTCGGAAATACAGAAAATGAACGTTACCGTCATCAATCATCCCCTCGTCCGCCACAAACTGACTTTGATGCGCGAGGCAGAATGCAGCACCTACAAATTCCGCACGCTCACTACCGAGCTGGCACGCCTGATGGCATATGAAGCCAGCCGCGACTTTGAAACCGAAAAATACATCATTGACGGTTGGTGTGGCTCCATCGAAGGCGACCGCATCAAAGGCAAAACCTTGACCGTTGTCCCTATTTTGCGTGCCGGTTTGGGTATGCTCGACGGCGTACTCGACCTGATTCCTACCGCTAAAATCAGCGTTGTCGGCTTGCAGCGCGATGAAGAAACGCTGAAACCGGTTTCTTACTTTGAGAAATTCGTTGACAGTATGGCCGAGCGTCCCGCCCTGATTATCGACCCGATGTTGGCGACCGGCGGCTCTATGGTTGCGACCATCGACCTTTTGAAAGCTAAAGGTTGCCGTAACATTAAAGCATTGGTATTGGTTGCCGCTCCGGAAGGTGTGAAAGCTGTCAATGACGCGCATCCTGATGTAACCATCTACACTGCCGCGCTCGACAGCCACTTGAACGAACACGGCTACATCATCCCAGGCTTGGGCGATGCCGGCGATAAGATTTTCGGTACACGTTAATTGAAATGTTTAAGGCCGTCTGAAAAGTGTCAAACATCAACTTTCAGACGGCTTTGTTATATGGTTTGCTTTAAAATCCACATCAGAAAGGACAATCATGAGCTTCCAAGATAATCTGGCCACCATGCCTGCCATCGACCATTTGAGCGGCTTGGATATTCTCGATAAAGAGGGCAATGTGGTTCATCACATTCCCAATGCGCCCGGCAAACAAGGCTCGCTCAAGCTTTATCATGCTTTGGCGCAAGAGTTTGACGGCAAGCTGGACGCAGCGGCAGCAGAACGCGGCCTGGCATGGTTTGCCGAACATGTTGCCGATGCCGAAGCCAATCCGGGCAAGCATCCGAATATTGATTTGCTGTTTAAAGTAAAGGCTGACAATATCAGCCTGACTCTGAAACCCTTGGCTGCTTAATGAATACAAAAAAGGCCGTCTGAAAACAAGTTTCAGACGGCCTTTTTATATGCTTAAAGCCTTAAGCGATAGAAGCTTCAACGAATGCAGTCAGTTGGCCTTTAGCCAATGCGCCGACTTTGGTTGCAACGTTTTTGCCGTTTTTGAACACCATCAGGGTAGGGATGCCGCGAACGCCGAATTTGGCAGGAGTGACTTCATTTTCGTCGATGTTGATTTTAACGACTTTCAGACGGCCTTGGAATTCGGATGCGATGTCGTCCAAGATTGGGGCAATCATTTTGCAAGGGCCGCACCATGGTGCCCAAAAGTCCAGCAATACAGGTACGTCGGATTTCAAAACGTCTTGTTCGAAGCTGGCATCGCTGGCGTGGATAATCAATTCGCTGCTCATGTTTGTTTCCTTTTAAATCGGGATTAATAAATATGTTGTTCAGGATAGTGGCAGACAGGGAAAATTTCAAGTGCCGCCACCCGGTAATAGTTTTTTTGAAATGTGCCTATCGTAATCCTTAAAGATTCAGACGGCCTCTTGAACCATGTGGCCGGAGTGTGCAATCAAATGGCGCGTATAGTCGCTGCTTGGATTGGCAAACACGTTTTCGCATTCGCCTTCCTCAACGACTTTGCCGTCTTTCAACACCATCACGCGGTGAGAAATGGCGCGGATGACGGCAAGGTCGTGGCTGATGATGATGAAGGCGAGGCCGTATTCTTTTTGCAGGCTGCTGAGCAATTCAAGGATTTGTTGTTGCCATTGGACATCAAGCGCGCTGGTTGGTTCATCCAATACGAGGATTTTTGGGCGGACAATGATGGCGCGGGCGATGGCGAGGCGTTGGCGCTGGCCGCCGGAGAATGCGTGCGGATAGCGTTCGAGGGCGTCTTCGGGCAGGCCGACTTGTTTGAGGACTTCTTGAACGCGGCGGCACATTTCTTCACGCGGCATACTTGGCTCGTGAACGCGCAAGGCTTCGGAAACGGTATCAAAGACGTTCATGCGCGGATTGAATGCGCCGAACGGGTCTTGGAACACCATTTGGATTTCGCGTCTCAATTCGCGTTTCCATGGCTCGCCGTTGACAATCAGACTGCCTTCGGAATCGATAAGGTGCATAACGGCTTTCGCCAGCGTGGTTTTGCCGCAACCACTTTCGCCGATGATGCCTAAGGTTTCGCCGGATTTGAGATCGAAAGAAATGGGGTTGAGAATGGTTTTGTCGCGTTTCTTAAACCAACCGTCTGATTCTTTGACGGAGAAGGCGATTTGTTCGGCCTTAAGGACGGTGGCAGGATTTTCAGGCAAGGGGGCGACGCGTCGCGTTGTGCCGGCGTTGAGCAGCATTTTGGTGTATTCATGCTGCGGATTGGCGAAGACTTCGGTTGCTTTGCCGGTTTCGAGAATACGGCCGTTGCGCATAACGGCGACATCGTCGGCAAAACGGCGCACAAGGTTTAAGTCGTGCGTAATGTAGAGCATGGTCATGCCGTGTTCTTCCTGCAGGCGTGAGAGCAGGTCGAGAATTTGGGCTTGAACGGCAACGTCCAAAGCGGTGGTCGGCTCGTCGGCAATCAGGAGCTTGGGCTGGGCTGATACGGCCATGGCAATCATGGCGCGTTGGCGTTGACCGCCGGAAAGTTGGAAAGGATAGGCCTGGGCTTTTTGCTCAGGCTGGTGGATGCCGGTTTCGTCCAGGAGTTCGATAGCGCGCGCCCATGCCTGTTTTTTATCCAAACCCAAATGCAGGGACAGGACTTCGGCGATTTGTTCGCCGACACGCATGACGGGGTTGAGGGCGGTCATGGGTTCTTGAAACACCATGCCGATTTCGCGGCCGCGCAGTTTTTGCAGGGCGCGTTCGGGCTGGATCAGCAGATCGGTTCCGCAATATTTCAGACTGCCTTCAAAGGTAACCATCGGATTGAGGCGCATAATGCCTTGCGACAATACGGTTTTGCCGCTGCCACTCTCGCCGACCAATGCCAGTTTGCGGCCGGGTTGCAAGGTCAGGTTGATATCGTGCAGGACTTGCTTGCTCGGAAAGGAGCCGTTTAGGTTTTCGATTTCTAGTATAGGTGTCGTCATGGTCGTGGCCGTCTGAAAAGTTTGTTTATGACAGGTTTTCAGACGGCCTGCATGAATCAAGGGGCCGTCTGAAACAGCGGTTTAGTCTTGAAACTGTTCTTTGAGTTTGCGTTTTAACACTTTGCCGGTGGCATTGCGTGGCAGCTCGTCTTGGAAGATGACTTGTTTAGGGATTTTAAAGTTTGCCAACAGGCTGCGCAGGTGGTTGCGGACTTCGGCTTCTTCCAGTTTCATGCCTTCTTTGAGTTGGATAAAGGCAATGATTTCTTCATCGGCGTATTGGTCTTTCACGCCGATTACGGCGGCGGCTTCCACGGCATCGAGTTTGTAAATGGCTTCTTCGATTTCGCGCGGATAGACGTTTTGGCCTTTGGAGATAATTAGGTCTTTTTTACGGTCGACGATGAAGATAAAGCCGTCTTCGTCTATGGTGACGAAGTCGCCGGTTTTCAGCCAACCGTTGACAATGGTTTCATCTGTGGCGTCAGGCATATTGAGGTAGCCTTGCATTACTGAGCCGCCTTTGATGATGAGTTCGCCTACTTCGCCGCGCGGCACTTCGATCAATTCGTCATCGACGGCTTTCACGGTTAAGCCTGGCAGGGCGACGCCGACGCTGGCGGTTTTTTGGCGCTCAGGCGTATTGACGGCCACAACGGGCGAGCATTCGCTCAAGCCGTAGCCTTCCAGCAGCTTGGCGCGTGGGAATTTGGCTTTGAAGTCGTCAATGGTTTGTTCGGCCAAAGGTGCGCCGCCGCTGATAAACAGACGAACGCGGTTGAACCATCTGAAATACCAAGGGATTTTGGCTTTGCTCATGGCGGTGTAAATAGCCGGTACGCCGAGGAAAATGGTAGCGCGTTTGAGCAAAACCTGTTTCAACACGTTGGAGAACGGGAAGACGGATTTGACCAAAATAATCGAGCAGGCTTGATATATCGGCAGCAAAACCATGGCAGTCAGCGTAAAGCTGTGGAACATGGGCAAGAAGACGACGAAGCGGTCTTTTTGCGAAATTTGGAAAATTTGTTCGATGCCCGAAAGGTTGGAAAATAGATTGCTATAACTGATTAATGCGCCTTTGGGATGGCCGGTTGTGCCAGAGGTGTAGATAATGTGCGCCAAATCGTTGGCAGACGGCTGACGGCTTAGATTCGGCTTGCCGGGGAATGTACGCGCGGCATCGAAATAGCTGTCATCGCCACTGGCGGCTTTGGTTTCGCCAATCCAGATGATTTTATTGACTTTGGTTTTGGCTTTGATGTTTTTGAGTTCTTTGGCCAACGGCGCAGAGGCGAACATAAAGCGTGCGCCGCAGTCATTAAGGATGTAGGAAAATTCTTCGCTTTTCAAAAAGACATTGAGTGGGACGGCTACCGCACCGATGGAAGTAATGGCGAAATAGGCGGCAATAAATTCGGGAGAGTTGGAAACGACAAGGGCGACCCTGTCGCCATATTGTACGCCTTGGTGTTGCAGATAGGCGGCGACGGTTTCTACTTCGCGTTTGAGGGAGGAATAGCTGATTTTTTCTTTGTCGTTGAAAATGACTGTGCCTTTACCGTTTTTTTGGCAGGCTGCAGTCAGCATAGCGTAAAAATTAGGGTGGGTGTGCATTTCGGAGTTTGTGTCCATATTGTGTCGATTGATGTACGGTTTCGATGAACCGTTTATTTCGAAGGATAGGTTTTACATCCTATCGGTAAAATAAGCAAGAGGCCGTCTGAAAATACTTTCAGACGGCCTTGAGCTTTGCTGGGCTTAGGAAAGCAATATTTTGAATTTAAACTTATTTATTGTGTTGATGAGAAAATTCCCATTCTTCAAAAGTCTGGCCGTTCGGAGGATAGCGCAAGCCGATTGCGTTTCTGTCTCAAGCCATTTTGAGTTTACCGTTGAGTTTGAGGCAGAATCCTGATGACGGATTGGCAGAGCCAATGTTTAGAGACTTTGAGACCTAGCCATTGTTCAGACGGCCATCGGGTACTTTGTTAAACAGGCGATAGAAATTGTCGCTGGTGTTTTGTGCCAATGTTTCCAAGCTCTCGCCGCGCAGATTGGCTAAGAACTCGGCTGTATAGCGGACGTAGGAAGGCTCGTTTTGTTTGCCGCGTTTGGGAACCGGTGCGAGGAAAGGTGCATCGGTTTCTACCAAGATTCTATCGGCTGGGACGTATTTGGCGGCTTCCTGTATCAGCGGCGCGTTTTTAAACGTTACAATGCCGGAGAAGGAGATATACATGCCCAAATCCAAAGCGGCTTTGGCAAAGGCAATGTCTTCAGAGAAGCAGTGAATCACGCCGGAGTTGGTGTGGCACTCTTTCAAAATCCGCAAGGTATCTTCGGCCGCATCGCGCGTGTGGACGATAACGGGCAGGCCGCTTTCGTTGGCAGCTTGGATATGGTCGGCAAAGCGTTGATGTTGCCATGACAAATCGCCTTTGCACCAGTAATAGTCCAAACCGGTTTCGCCGATACCGACGATTTTCGGATGTTTGGCCGCCTCTACCATTTCGGCAATGGTAAATTCTTCCGCTTCTTGGCTGTCGGGATGTATGCCGATGGTGCAGTAGATGTGGTCGTTTGCCTGAGCAATGTCGAAGACTTCGGCAAAACTTTGTTTACTGACGCTGATGGCAAGCGCCTGCTTTACGCTTTGCGCTTCCATATTGGCAAAGACTTCGGGCAGGCGGTCTTTTAAGCCGTCAAAGTTGAGATGGCAATGTGAATCGATTAAATACATGGTATTACAGGGTAAAAGTAGTGCGGTCGCTGCGCAGGCGCGGGCCAAGCTCGGCTTCGATCAGGTTCTTTGCCTGCAGGCAGCTTTCGTGTTCGGAGAATGCAAGGCCCACGCCTTTGGGGCGGTGGGCTGAAGTGCGCGCCGGATTGATCCAAACGACTTTGGTTGGCAGGAAGCGTTTGGGATAGTCGGCGATTTCTACGGCCAAGAGGATGTCTTCGCCTAGGGAGAATACGTCATCGGTCGGTACGAACAGGCCGCCGTGTTCTAAAAACGGCATATAGCAGTTGTACAACAAATTGGGGTCTTTGAGTTGCAAAGCCAACATCTTCGCCGGAATGTCTTTTTTATTCATCATTTATTACCTGTTAGGGTTTGTTTTGCCAAAAATCTAAATATTCGATAAGCAGATACTCAAGTTGCATTTTAACACTCAAGGTATGGTATCCGTAAGGGTTGAGCGCGTTCAGACGGCCCAATAGGGCAAACAGCTTGCGTGAATCGGTTTTAGAGGCCGTCTGAAGCAGGGCTTGGGCATGGTGCGGATAATAAAGAGGCGCCATGCTTTGTTGTGCCAAGCCGACATCCATCAGCCACTTTTGCAGCCAGTCGATGAAAATGGCCAGTGGTTGTTTTTGTTTGTCGAACGCGGCGGCGTAGTCGAGTATGGCCAACAGGCGCGGGGCAGCCAGCAGCGTCAGCAACTCTTCGCGTAATGCGTCCAATTCGGGAGTCGGCGTGAATAAAGGCGCGCCGCTGTGGAATGCTAATAAGGCTTCGGCATTTTCTACGCCCTGTTGGCGCAGGTATGCCGCAGCCTGCTCATGGGTAGGCGAGGGCAGCACCATCTGGCGGCAACGGCTTTTGATGGTAGGTAGGAGTTTGTCGCGCGCATGGGTAACGAGCAGGAAAACGACGTGTTGCGGCGGCTCTTCCAGAGCTTTCAACAAACCGTTTGCCGCCTGTGTATTCATGCTTTCAGCCGGATGCACCAATACTACGCGCAGGCCGCCGCGGACAGCGGTCAGGTAAATGTTTTCCACAATATCGCGCACAGCATCGATTTTGATTTGCAGGAGTTTGCGTCCTGTTGCCTCGCCTTCGGGAATTTCCGGCGTGAGTTCGTAAAAGTCGGGATGCGTGTTTTGGCTGAACAAATGGCACGAAGCACACTCGCCGCAGGGTTCATGGCCGGACTTGGGCGATTCGCACAGCAATGCCTGCGCGACAAAGCGGGCAAACTCGGTTTTGCCGGTGTTTTCTTTGCCGGTAAACAGCCAGGCGTTGGGACGGTTTTGCCAATGGGCGGCGAGCTGTTGCCATTGGGTTTCATGCCATGGATAAATCATATCGTTTGGGAACTATAAGGTAGGTGGTTATTATACTCTCAGGCCGTCTGAAAAGGTTTCAGACGGCCTTTAATAAACTGCCTAAAAATTAATCAAATATATTTTTGCTTTGAAATATCAATCATTAAGCTTACTTATTCACAGACTTTGCACACGCTTGTTTGGGGAAAATGTGCATTTTGTTTGGCGGTAAAGTTGTGCTTAAAATTTAGGCAGATGTGTTTTTTAATTTTAAATCAGACAGTAATCTGATTTATGCACAAGCTGTCCACGCGATTGAACAGTGAAAATGTGCATGGTGGGGATACATTTCAGACGGCCTTATTTGCTGATTTTCAACAAAGCGGTCAAATCCCCGATAAATTTCGGTTCCCGTTTGATGAGGTAAACAATCAACGGAAGATTACCCACGGCAACAATCAAATACAGCAGCGTAATGCTGTCGAACAAGATCAGCAAAACCGCGCTCAAAATGGCGGCCGACACCATAAACACGCCGTTGATGATGTTGTTGGCTGCGACGGCGTGGGCGCGGAAGGTTTCGCTGCTGGCGGTTTGCAGCCAAGTGTAGAGCGGTACAGAGAAGAAGCCGCCGAAAAAGCCGATGGCCGACATCACGAGCATAATCGGATACGCTTGGGCTTGCGATAAAAACCAGATGATGCCGTTTAATTCAGTAAAGCGTTGGCCTTGGGTCAGCCACACCAGCAATAATCCACAGACAGTCAGACCCAATGTGCCGATGGTAACCAAGCCCAAAATCAGGCGCTCGTGGCTGAGTTTGGCGCATAACACCGAGCCGATGGCGATACCTATGGAGAACAGCGCCAACATCAGGTTGAACACATTATCGTTGCCGCCCAAATGGATTTGCGTGAACGTCGGCAGTTGGGTGGTATAAACCGAGCCGATAAACCAAAACCATGAAATACCGATGATAGAAGTGAATACGGGACGATCGGCCGTCGCTTCACGAATTAGTGAATTCGTGCCTTTGATGATGTTCCATTCGATTTTTGTGTCCGGCATTTTAGCGGGTACAGACGGCATAAACAGGCTGGTCATCGTGCCGCCGACGGCTACCAATAACACCAAACCGCCAACAATATACGGCGGAATGCCTGCGACTGCCGTACCTAAAATTTGACCGAGCAAGATGGCGATAAACGTACCCGATTCAATCAGGCTGTTGCCCATAATCAGCTCTTTGTCGTTAAGATAATCGGGCAAAATCGCGTATTTCAGCGGGCCGAACAAGGTCGATTGCGTGCCCATGCAAAACAGGCAGATTAAAAGCAAAGGTGCGGATTGGATGTAGAAGCCATACGCCGCCACTGCCATGATGATGATTTCCAACAGCTTGATCCAACGTGCCAAAACAGCTTTATCGAATTTGTTGCTCAGCTGCCCAGAGAGCGCGGAAAACAGGAAGTAGGGCAGGATAAACAGCATTGCGCCCAAGTTCAGCATTTGGCTGGGCGGCAGCAAGTCGTTTTTGCCCAAACCGTAAAAACTGATCATCACGAATAATGCGGTTTTGAACATATTATCGTTAAACGCGCCCAAAAACTGCGTCCCAAAGAGCGGCGCAAAACGGCGGGTCGTGTGGAAATTCAGATTATCTTTTTTAAGGCTCATTGTTTGGATTCTTTATCTTCGTCTTTTTCGATCAGTTTTTCAGTGGAGTCGTCGTCCATCAAAATGCGGTGCGCAGGGCCTTCAAGGTCGTCAAACTGTCCGTTTTTACCCGACCACCAGAAAAACCAGCCGATGATAAAGGCCAAAATAATGCTGATGGGGACAAGGATAAACATACTTTCCATTACATCGCTCCGGTCAAATCGGTCAGGATAAAGGTTTTACCGCTGATGGTCAGATACTCGTTGCGCAACGCACCGATATTTTTATCGTCAAAAAACAATTCGATACGGTCTTTAACCACGCGCCAGTATTGCGGGATATCGGTTTGCTCAAAAGGAGACAATACCGCCGCTTCGGCTACGTCTTCGCTTTGCAGCTTGATTGCGAAGCGTCCGCTTTGCGGCGGATTTTGCGATTCATCGTCTGCCAACATAATAAAAAATCCGGCGTGTTCGCCGTCTTGAGTGTGGATACTGAAATAATGCATATCGGGAAATCTTCAAAACCGCCGTCATTTTTTCAGACGGCCTAAAATAAAATTCCGTCCATTTTACATCAAATATTAAGTCAAGCAGCCGATTACATTTTTTGTTAGAATACGGCGTTTACTTTGTTAATCTGTTCAGACCGCTACCCACTACGTCCCACAAGGGGTGCAACATAGCCGGAGCAGCAGTAAGGTTCCGACAAAAATGCCGTCTGAAACCTCAAGGAGCATAAAATGACACAAAAATTAATCTTGGTTTTGAACTGCGGCAGCTCTTCTCTCAAAGGTGCCGTATTGGATAACGACAGCGGCGAAGTATTGCTGAGCTGCCTTGCCGAAAAACTCAACCTGCCCGATGCCTACATCACCTTCAAATTCAACGGCGAAAAACACAAAGTCGACCTGTCTGCCAAGCCCGACCACACCGGCGCAGTTGAAGCCCTGATGGAAGAACTCAAAGCCCACGGCCTCGACAGCCGCATCGGTGCGATCGGCCACCGCGTGGTAAGCGGCGGCGAATTGTACAGTGAATCCATTTTGGTTACCGACGATGTTATCGCTGGTATCGAAAAATGTATTCCACTTGCTCCTTTACACAACCCGGCCCACCTTTTGGGCCTGCGCGCTGCACAAAGCATCTTCAAAGGCCTGCCGAACGTTGTCGTATTCGATACCGCATTCCATCAAACCATGCCTGAACACGCTTACAAATATGCTGTTCCACATGAATTGTATGAAAAATACGGCTTGCGCCGCTACGGTGCGCACGGTACCAGCTACCGCTTCGTTTCTGACGAAACTGCACGCTTCCTCGGCAAAGACAAAAAAGACCTGCGCATGGTGATTGCCCACTTGGGTAACGGCGCATCTATTACCGCCGTCGCCAATGGCGAATCACGCGATACCAGCATGGGCCTAACCCCGCTGGAAGGTTTGGTAATGGGTACCCGCAGCGGCGACATCGATCCTGCAGTGTTCAGCTTCTTGGCTGAAAATGCCAACATGACCATTTCCCAAATCACCGACATGCTGAACAAAAAATCAGGTCTGCTCGGTATTTCAGGTTTGTCTAATGACTGCCGTACCATTGAAGAAGAAGCTGCCAACGGCCACGCAGGTGCCAAACTGGCTCTGGAAATCTTCATCTACCGCTTGGCTAAATACATCGGCAGCATGGCAGTAGCAGCCGGCGGTTTGGACGCATTGGTATTCACCGGTGGTATCGGCGAAAACTCCGATATCATCCGCGAGCGCGTACTCGGCTACTTGGGCTTCCTCGGTCTTCACATCGACCAAGAAGCCAACCTGAAAGCCCGCTTCGGCAATGCCGGTGTAATTACCACTGCCGACAGCAAAGCTGTTGCCGTTGTGATTCCTACCAACGAAGAATTGATGATTGCACACGATACCGCCCGTCTGAGCGGCCTGTAATCCGTCATTATTAAAAATCTGCCCGCAAGGGCAGGTTTTTTGTTGTGTATAGATAAAGAGAATTTTGAGAATATATTGAAAAAAGCCGGCAAACATTGCGTTTACCGGCTTTTTAATCAGTTCAATATTAAGAATGCTGATAGATAGGTTTAGAACTTATAACTGATGGTAAACAGCAAAGTCCTGCCTCGTGCGTAGTTGTTCAAGACAGAGCGTGTCGTACCGCCATATTTGCCATTGCATAAACCGTTGGCATCGCATTCGACTTCCTCATCATCTAAACCGCCTTTTCTTTCAAATACGCTGAAATAACGCTGGGTTGCGGCATCATTTGCGGCATCCAAAGGATCGACATAGCGTTTATTGAACGCATTTTGAATGTCGAAACGAAGGATAAGGTTTTTCTTCGGTTCATAATTGGCATAGAAATCAAAAATCATCGGTTGTCTGTTGATGCTTTCTGTTTTTTTGATCACCCTTCTGCCCATTTGATGTGAAGAGTAGGTATTGGCACCGGTTGTACCGTCAACAAATTCCTCCTCAGTCGTCGCCCGTGTACTTTTGCCGTAATAGCGCATAATGCCGCCGATGGTCAATTTGTTGCCCAACCATCGGGACCCTAATTCAAACCGCCCGTAATCTCGGGGCAGGCGGGAAATTTTGCTTAAGCCGTAACCTTGTTTGATTTGGTCTTCTTTAGAAGAATTACGGGGCGATTCGCTGGCATCGCTATAATTGGTCGGCTGGTTGGTTTTTTGATATGCGTAAGACAGGGTGGTAAAAAAGCGGCCGAAATCATAGTTCATTTCCACTTCCAAACCATTTTTATGAACAGGTTTGGCGTAGTTTCGATGCTGGATAGAGTATTGCAGGCCAGTACTGGTTACCCAGCTGGGTGCTTTATCCAAATCCCACCATTTGCCATAAACATTGTGGATGTAGTTGTTTATCCTGCTGCGATAGGCTACCAGTTTGAAACCCAATACATCGTCCGGCTTGAAAATCCCTTTTTTGAAGGTATTGAAGCCTATTTGGTAAGTATTGGCCTGTTCCGGCTTAAGGGCGGTATTGACGCCTGAGTCGCCGATTTGTGAAAAATACATTTCTTGAATATTCGGCATTCTATGCGTACGCGAATAGCTGATAAACGGCATAAAGTAGTCGTTGACATTGATGTTTAATGCTACCGAATGGTTTACCGCATGCTTTTTACCGGATTTGGTATACACCGGTTCGTAAAGGTCGCAGCTTGGCGTGCAATGCTGTTTATAAATTTCAGAATCTTCTCCAAATGCTTTTTTAAAGTCTTCTTGGGTATTGAAGTAGTCGGTATATTCGCCTTTGTAGCGGTAGTTGACCATATTGGCGCTGTAATTCAATTGATAAATGCCTTTTTTCAAGGAAGTATCAAAATAGAAGGTATTGAATTTTTGCTGGCCTGAAGGTTGCAATATCGTTGATTTTTGGGGAAATATTCCTTTGTCGCCTTTGAAGCGGCCTAAAAAGCTGTACAGGCCGGCATCTTGATCGGGGCCGTCGTAAAACAGGCTCAGCTCTTCCGGAAAGCGGTTTTTACTGTATTGGTTTTTAAAGAAATTGAAACCGACGGTGGCTTTTAAATCTGTTTTGTTGGGAAGTTTGAAAGAGAAGCGGTTGTTGATATCCAAAAGATTGGCTGTGTTTTTGGTTTCCAAATAATCCAACAGCCCCCATCCTGAAAAACGTGAGTTTTTCGGATATTTTTGTTTGCCCAGATTATGGGCGGCCAACACGTTTAAATCGACATAATCGCCAATGTTTAAATTGTAATTAGCTTGGTAGTTGCGGTTTTCTACTTTGCGGCTGCCGATACGGTTGTTCATGGTACGAAGCTGAAGATCCAGCTTGTTGTTGTCGTTTTCGTATTCCACTTTGACCAAATGGCTGTTTGAGCGTTGTTGCAGGCTGGTCGGGTCGATTGGAGTCAGGTCCCATTGCGGTGCCAAATTCTCTTTCCAGCTTCTTTCCAAGTCATCAACATAATCTCTTTGTAAAACTTCAGGATCGTTATATTTTTTGGCGAAAGGGTAATCCCAATAGCTTTTACCGACTGCATTGCGCTTGGAAAAGTCACGAACCCAGAGATTTTGTTCGTGGTCGAATTTCAATAAGTTGCTTTCAAAATATTCTTGTTTTTTACGGTCCAAATATTCTTCGCCAAAATTGCCGATACGCTGACCGCCGCCGCCCACTTTATAGTTTTGCTCGACATTACGGTGGCTGTAACCATATAACGCTCCAAGGCGCGCGCCGCTGTCAAACCATTTTTGTACCGCTCCGGTTGCCATAAAGTTGCTTTTGGTGCTGTTTGTGCCGGTCAATCCTTTGGTCAAGAGGCCGAAGGTATTGTTTCCGTGTACCACATCATCTACCCGTAAAGTACGGAAATTGGCTGTACCGGATAAGGTATTGATGCCGTTGGCACCCGAGAAACTGCCTTTGGTTACATCCACACCGGCAATAAAATTGGGATCCAGTGCCGTACCGAATTGCGAAGAGCTGCCGCTGCGCCCGGCATCGGCGGAAGTGGAATAGAAGGTTTGGGTTACGCCGTCAACCATCGTATTGACACGTCCCAAACCGCTATCGCCACGGATATTGACCGCCAATACTCCCGATCCCTTGTCTTGTTGGGTAAAAACGCCGGGCATGCTCCGAACGATGGTATCGATGTTTTCGCTGGATTGATAAATGCGTTCACGCGAACTTTTGGCTTGGCCTTCGGTAAAAACTTTTTTCTCTTTGGCAATGTGTTTGCCTTTGACTTGAATTTCATCAAGCTCTTGAGTTGAAACCTCGTCTTCTGCGTGTGCGATACTTGTTATAGCCAGTAAAGATAATGTTAGTAGATTTAATTTGAAATTCGGATTCATGATAGTTACCTCAGAAACGAAGTCGCTACTTTATAACATATTATTAAACTTTACAAATATTTTGATAATGGTTTCTATTTATTAAAAAATAAAGCAGATACTTGTTTCAGGAGATAATCCCCCCGCATATGATTCATCTAGCTGAAAAGATAAAGCAGGTCTGAATTTGAATTTGGTTGATCGAGAAGAAGGGAGATTTAATTGAATTTAAACAACTGGAAGAAGAAAATTTGATTGCGATATGTGAATTGAGCCGTCGGTTTCAAATGAAACCGGTAAAAAAACATGAAATGCAAAATATAAAGTTAATATAGAAAGATTTGAAGTCAGTTGAAGAAAAGGCCGTCTGAAAATGATATTTCAGACGGCCTTTATTGTTTTAAGCCTTATTCCGGACCGCGGAATGTGTCGTGGCAGGATTTACAGGTTGCACCGGTTTCGCCGTAAGCGGCTTTGATTTCTTCCAGTTTGCCGGTTTGGGCGGCGGCGTTGAGTTTCTCAACCGCAGCGACGAATTTTTCTTCTTCGGCTTTGAATTTTGCTGTGTCTGTCCAGATGGCAGGCAGGGCGCGGCCGTTGCCTTGAGGGTCGGATTCAAACAGGGTAAACGGTTTTTTGCTGTTTTCGGCAAAAGTGGCTGCAGCTTGTTTGAATTTTTCAACGTCGTAAGGCTCTTCGTCTTTGACCATTTTGCCCATGCGGGTAAACTCAGGCATCATGGATTTGAACGCGGCCGTACGGTCTTCGGAAATCGGGCCTTTAGGCTGGGAAGGCGCGCCGCTGCCGCCGCAGGCGGAAAGGGTAAGCGCCACTGCTGCCAAAGCAACAGGGAGAAAACGGGTTTTCATATGGAGTGTGTCCTATTGTGATGATATGATTATCGTTAAATTTAAAATCAGCCGGCCAAACACTCAGGCCGTCTGATAAGGCGTTATCATACCTTAAACCCAAGTCTGAAACGAGTATAGAAAGGAAACGATATGGCAATTTTGATTACCGGGGCATCGGCAGGATTCGGCGCGGCAATGTGTCGCACCTTTGTTGCGGCAGGCTATCATGTCATCGGCGCGGCAAGGCGCGAAGACAAATTGCAGCAGTTGGCAGAGGAATTGGGCGAGCAGTTTTACCCGTTGGAAATGGATGTTTCGCGTACGGAGTCAATTCAAAACGCTTTGAACAGCCTGCCCGAGCATTTGTCCGAAATCGATTGCCTGATCAACAACGCCGGTTTGGCTTTAGGTCTGGATACAGCCGATAAAGCCGATTTTGGCGATTGGGAAACCATGATTCAAACCAATATCATCGGCCTGACTTTTCTGACCCGCCAGATTTTGCCGCAAATGGTTGCGCGCAAACAAGGCTACATTATCAATTTGGGTTCGATTGCCGGCAGTTATGCTTATTCCGGCAGTAATGTCTATGGTGCAACTAAGGCTTTTGTGCGCCAATTCAGTATGAACCTGCGCGCCGAATTGGCAGATAAAAATATCCGCATTACCAATATCGAACCGGGTTTGTGCGGCGATACCGAGTTTTCCAATGTCCGTTTCAAAGGCGACGACCAGCGTGCGGCCGAGGTTTATGAGAATGTCGAGTTTATCCAGCCGCAAGATATTGCCGATACCGCTTTATGGCTCTATCAGCGTCCGGCGCGGATGAACGTCAATTCTATCGAAATCATGCCGGTTGCCCAGACCTTTGCAGGCATGAAAGTTTACCGTGACGCGCCTGCTCCGGTGAAACAAGAAACGTTTGAAAAACAAAGTATGTCTTTGTTTGGAAAAATTAAATCTTGGTTTAAATAATCGGCATCAGGCCGTCTGAACATTTCAGACGGCCTCTTTGTTATCTGAAATTGAGTAAACACGCTATAATGTAATTTTTTATTAACAAGGCCGTCTGAAAGGCTGTTTCAGTTATGAACGCAATCAAACAAAAAATCTTAGAACAAGCGCAGCGCGATGGCGTGCAGGTAACTGCATTGCGCGAGCAAGTGCTTGATATTGTTTTGAAACAAAGCGGCGTGATTAAAGCCTACAACGTTCTGTCGCAGATGCAGCAGCAAAGCGAGGGCGTGGTTGCGCCGCCGACGGCCTACCGCGCCCTTGATTTTTGGGCGGAACAGGGCGTTTTGCACAAAGTGGCAGCGGTCAACGGCTATATTTTGTGCAGCCACGCGCAGCACGAGTGCAACGACCATTGCCACGACCACGAAGAAACAGAGGCGCACCACAGCGCGTTTATTTTGGTTTGCACCGAATGCGGTACGGCGGATGAGCAGACCTTAAGCCAAGAATGGGCGGCCTTGCGTGCAGGCGTGGCCGAAACCGGTTTCTCATTAAAAGAAGAACATGTTGTTTTAACAGGAATTTGTAAAAAATGTCAGAAGTAAAAAAGACCAAAGTCCATTTGATTTCAGGCTTTCTCGGAACAGGCAAAACCACCGCCCTCAAAAGTCTGATGGCGCAAAAAGACCCGAATGAAAAATGGGTCATTATCGTCAACGAATTTGGCGAAATCGGCATTGACGGCGCCGTCTTGAGCGACAACGGTATTCCCGTGGCAGAAATTGCCGGCGGCTGTTTGTGCTGTACTGCCGGCGCGCAAATGGGTACGACCGTACAAAAAATGCTGCGCGATGCCCAACCCGACCGCTTGATGATTGAAGCCAGCGGCCTGGCGCACGCCGCCAGCGTGATCGACGAACTGAAAGCCAAACCGCTCGACAGCATGTTGGAAATCGGTGCCGTTTTTACCGTCGTCGATCCGCGCCAATTCATTAATCCCGATTATGCGCAACAAGCATTGTACAAAGACCAAATCGGTATTTGCGACGTATTGGTCGCCAGCAAAACAGACTTGTGTACGCCCGAGCAGCTGGCCGAGTTTCACGATAAAGCGGCTAAGCTGTTTCCGCCTAAAGCCAAAGTGGTTGAAGTTCAAAATGCGCAACTCGACATCCAATGGCTTGATATTCCCGTTGTCGAAAAATCGCGCTACCGCCTCAAAGCCTTGCCGGACAACACCATGGGCTTCCAGTCTCAAGGCTTCACTTTCCCTGCCGGGCGTGATTTCGACGGCGAAAAGCTGACCGATTTCTTCAACGACCTGCCTAAATTTACAGACGGCCTCGTGCGCGCCAAAGGCGTGTTTCAAGTACTCGGTACATGGGTGTGGCTCAACTGGGTGGACGGTCAATGGGGCGCAAACCAAGTTTCATGGCGCCGTGATTCCCGCTTTGAATTGATTGCCAAATCGTTTGATGCGGATTTGATTGAGAAGCAATTGCAGGAGGCGTTGGAGAAGTAAATCATCGGCCAAACGCTTATTAATCCGTTACTATATGCCGTCTGAAGTCAGCGGTTTCAGACAGCCTTTAAATCAAAAAAAATAGAGGAACACTTAACCATGTGGCGTTATATCTTTCATCGTATGCTCCTTTTGATTCCCACGTTGTTGGGGATTTTGGCGATTACTTTCGCCGTGATTCAGTTTGTCCCCGGAGGTCCGGTGGAGCAGATGGTTCAGCAGCTGACGCAGGGCGCGGTTGGCGGTGAAACAGCAGGACACAGCATGCCTGGAACTTTGGCCAAAAACGGCAACCGCATCAGTGCGGAAGATTTGGCCGCGTTGAATGCTTTATACGGTTTCGACAAGCCGCCAGTGACGCGTTTTGTCGATATGGTATGGAAATTCGCCCGTTTCGATTTGGGCGAGAGCTTTTTCCACCACCAAACCGTATTTGAGTTGGTAAAAGAGAAAATGCCGGTATCGATGAGTTTGGGTTTGTGGACGTTTTTCCTGACTTATTTGATATGTATTCCGTTGGGTATTGCCAAGGCGGTCAGGGATGGCAGCCGTTTCGATACGATTACGGGTATGATCATTTTGGTCGGCTATACCGTACCGCCGTTTGTATTGGGTTTGGTGTTGCTGGTGTTGTTTGGCGGCGGCAGCTTTTTTGCCTGGTTTCCGCAGGGCGGCTTGGTCGGCGATGATTTCGATACGCTCTCTTGGGCAGGTAAAGTCAAAGATTATTTATGGCATATGGCCTTGCCGATTACCGCTTCGGTGGCAGGCAACTTGGCGGTGATGACCGTATTGACGAAAAATGTGTTCCTTGAAGAAATCCGCCGTCAATATGTTTATACCGCGCGAGCCAAGGGCTTGCCTGAGAAACAGATTTTGTGGAAGCATATTTTCCGCAACGCCATGATTCCTCTGATTACCGGTTTCCCGGCCGCATTTATCGGCGCATTCTTTACCGGCAGCCTGTTGATTGAAACGCTGTTCTCGCTGGATGGGTTGGGTTTGCTGTCTTATGAGGCAGTAATGAAACGCGATTATCCTGTCGTAATGGGTACGCTGTATGTGTTCACGCTGATGGGGTTGTTGGCTAAATTGGTGTCGGATATTTCTTATTCATGGGTCGATCCGCGTATTCACTTTGGCGGACAGAAATAAGGCCGTCTGAAAATATCTTCAATCCATTATTAAAGAATGTTTCGAACCATGAAAAAGAAAAAATCTACTTCAAACCCTACTTGGCAAGCCTTTAAGCAGCATAAGCGCGGTTGGTTGGCTTTGCGGATTTTGGCCGTTTTGTTTGTCGTCACTTTGCTTGCGCCTTTGTGGAGCAACGACAAACCTTTGTGGATACGCTATCAGGGCGAGTATTTCTTCCCCTTGGTAAACGAATACAACGAAACCGCATTTGGCGGCGATTTCGATACGCCTGCGGATTATCTGGATCCGCTTATCCGCCACAACATTACTTCAGACGGCAATTTTGCCCTTTACCTGCCCAATCCTTACGATGCCGATACCTTGAACGATTTTGATACGGCACCCGATCCGGCCAAACCGTCCGAACGGCATATCTTGGGAACGGATGACCGCGGCCGCGACCTGTTGGCGCGCTTGGTTTACGGTTTCCGCGATTCGCTGTTGTTTGCCTTGGTGTTGACCGTGGTAACTACCGTAATCGGCGTGGTTGCAGGTGCGGTGCAGGGTTATTTCGGCGGCAAAACCGACCTTCTGATGCAGCGTTTTATCGAGGTTTGGGGCGGTATGCCGGAGCTGTACCTCTTGATTATCCTGTCTTCTTTCTTTAATCCGGGGCTGTTGATTTTGCTGGTGTTGCTGTCGCTTTTCGGCTGGATGGGCTTGTCCGACTATGTCCGTGCCGAGTTTTTGAAAAACCGCCAGACCGATTATGTTTTGGCGGCGCGTGCGATGGGCGTGAGCAACCGTGAAATCATGTGGCGCCATATCCTGCCCAACAGTTTGACGCCGGTATTGGCCTTCCTGCCTTTCCGTATTTCAGGTGCGGTACTCGCCCTGACCAGTTTGGACTTCTTGGGCTTGGGCGTACCTGCCTCACAGGCGAGTTTGGGCGAGTTGCTGGCGCAAGGCAAAGACAACTTGGACGCGTGGTGGATCGGCCTGTCTGCCGTTGCTACGTTGACGGTGATGCTGCTTTTGCTGGTGATGATCGGCGAAGGTTTGCGTCAGGCATTTGACGTACGCGCACGCAGTTAATTGCTTTTCTAAAGCGTGAAGAGGATGGGCGGAAAGGCTTATCCTGCATTCTCAGGGCCGTCTGAAAAGTTTCAGACGGCCTCATCCATTCGTTTGAATCATTAAAAACCATGAATCAAGAAATCACATTTCTTACTCTTTTTCTGCTCGGCTTTTTTGGAGGAACGCATTGTGTCGGCATGTGCGGCGGATTGAGCAGCGCATTCGCTTTGCAGCTGCCGCCACATTTAAACCGAATCGGGCTGATTGTATTGTTGAACTTGGGGCGCATCAGCAGCTATGTCGTCATTGGCCTGTTGGTCGGTTTGGTCGGGCAGGTCGGCATTTCCTTAGACGATACGCGTGCGGTTCAAAACGGTTTGTATATTGCCGCCAATGTTTTGCTGCTTTTGCTCGGTCTGTATCTTGCCGGTATTTCGACCGCCGCAACCAAAATCGAAGGCATCGGCAAACCGATATGGAAACGCCTGAATCCTTTGCTGAACAAATTGCTGCCGATTAAATCGGTGCCTGCCTGTTTCGGCGTGGGCGTGCTTTGGGGCTGGCTGCCTTGCGGTTTGGTGTACAGCGCGTCTTTGTATGCCTTGGGCAGCGGCAATGCCTTGCACGGCGGGCTGTATATGCTGGCGTTTGCCTTGGGAACCTTGCCGAACCTGCTCGCGATGGGCATATTTGCCGCGCAGTTGAAAACCTTTCTGCAGAAACGTATGGTTCGTTTGTGCGCCGGATTGTTGGTGGCAGGATGGGCAATATGGCGTTTGGCTGTATTTGCAATGGGGCAAATCGGGTAAGGTAAAGGGGATTTATTTAGTCTGTTTTTATTGCCATCAAAAAGGCCGTTTGAAAGATTTTCAGACGGCCTTTTCACAAGAAAGATTTAATGTATCAAATTCCAAGCCATTTTGGCGGCAATCAGCAGCAACATAATGCCGAAGGCGATTTTGAGTTTTCGGGCGGGCAGCTTGTGCGCCGTTTTTACGCCGAGCGGAGCAAAGAGGATGGTGGCAACGCTCAATATGGCCATGGCCGGAAGATAGATAAAGCCTGCCGCGCCTTCAGGCAGGTTGGCAATATGCAAACCGTTGGCAAAATAGCCGATGGTGCCGGCAATCGAAATCGGCCATGCCAAACCTGAAGATGTGCCGATGGCGCGGTGTGCCGGAAAGTTGCAATACAGCAGAAATGGAACGGATAGCGAACCGCCGCCGATACCGACCCAACTTGAAGCCGCCCCAAAAAGCGTGCCGACGGCTGTCAGGCCGGGGAGTTCAGGCAGGGTGCGTGAAGGTTTGGGTTTGGAATCGCGTAGGGTTTTGAGTGCGATAAAGGCAAGAAATGCAATAAAGAAAACCTGCAAAGCCAGCGTCGGCATATATTTTGCCGACACCGCGCCGAGGAGTACGCCGAGTATCATGCCCGGCGTCATCCGGCGGACGGTCGCCCAATCGATGGCATGCTTTTTATGTTGGGCGTACATGCTGGAGAAGGTGGTAAACACCATGACGGCAAAGGAAGTGCCGATGGCAAGATGCTGGGCATAGGGGTGGCCGCCTATGCCTTGCAGCTGCAACGCCCATAAGACAACAGGAACAATCAACGTGCCGCCGCCTACGCCGAACAGTCCGGCAATAAAGCCTGCCGCGCTACCGACGGTGAGCAGGGCAAGGATAATGTCCCAAGACCACATTTCAGACGGCCTTGTCGTGTTTGTGTGCTTTATGGCGTTTTTTAAACCAACGGATGACTGCCATCACATAACCGGACAGGCTGTAACCGAGGAAGAACAAGAAGAGGACGAGCGAAGGCTTCCAGTTGATGAGCAGCAATACCAACACGGCCAATACCATGCCCATAAACGGCACTTGGCGGCGGATGTTGATTTCTTTGAAGCTCCAAAACGGAATCTGCACAATCATGGAAATACCGGCAAACAGGGTGATACCCAATGCCCACCAATGCACGCCGGGGAAGCGTTCAAAGCTGTGATTGACCCAAATCAGGCCGACAATCAATGCAGCGGCGGTCGGGCTTGGAACGCCGATAAACCAGCGTTTATCGACCTTGCCGATGAGCGTGTTGAACAGTGCCAAACGCAGGGCGGCGCAAGCGCAGTAGATAAAGGCGACGGAATAACCGATTTTTCCAAACTGCCAAAGTTGCCATTTATAGGCAATCAGGGCAGGCGCCACGCCGAAGCTGACCATATCGGCAAGGCTGTCGAGCTGTTCGCCGAATGCGCTCTGGCTGTTGGTCAAACGGGCAACGCGTCCGTCCATGCCGTCGAGCAGCATGGAAAGGAAAACTGCAATCGCCGCCGTTTCATAACGTCCGTGCATGGACTGGGTAATGGCAAAGAACGCGCAAAACAGTGCGGCGATGGTAAAGGAATTGGGCAGCAGGTAAATGCTGTTTTTGCGGATGGAGTTGCGTGGAGGAATCGGATTTTCTGTATTTTGTGCGTTGTCCATAATGTTTCCGTATATGCTGCGTGTGCAGATGAGGCATTATACCGCATTGGTTGGTTAAGGATTTTTAAAAGGCAGACATAGTTTCACTTCAATCGCATAAAGTTTCAGACGGCCTTTATTGCGTCAGTCAAACAACTCGCCCTGTGCCTGCTCTTTGGTCACGCGTACGTCGGTTTCGCCGTCGGCAAAAGTGATGTGCAGTTTCTGCCCTTGTTTCAACAGTTCGGCATTGCGAATGACTTGTCCGCGTGTATTTTTGACGACCGAAAAGCCGCGCTCCAGAATATGCTGCGGCGATACGGCCTCGAGCAATGCAGCTTGGGCAGTCAGGCTTTGACGGCGGTGGGCAAGCAGCTGGCGGAAGGAGTGCGACAAGGCCGTCTGAAAGCGGTCGATATTGTTTTTGTAAACGGAAACATCAGGACGGCAATGTTTCAGGGTTTGGGTTTGGCGTTCAAAACGGGCGGTATGGGCGCGGAAGTTTTGCGTCATGGAATAAGACAGCATTTGCGCCAGCTTGCTGATTGAGGCACGCTGCTCGTCAAGTTTTTGGCGCGGATGACGGATTTGCCGCGCCAGCCAGTCGAGTTTTTGGCTGGCATCGAAATAGCGTTGTTCCAAAACGGTTTTCAGACGGCCTTGCGCTTGGGCGAGGCGGTGTAACGATTCTTGGCGGTTGGGGCTGACCAGCTCTGCCGCACCGGTCGGTGTCGGTGCGCGTACGTCGGCGACGAAATCGGCAAGCGTGAAATCGGTTTCGTGTCCTACGCCGCTGACGACGGGAATCGAGCAGGCTTCGATGGCGCGTACGACCGGCTCTTCATTAAACGCCCACAAGTCTTCGATGCTGCCGCCGCCGCGACAGACAATCAGTACGTCACATTCGGCGCGTTGCGAAGCGGTTTTAATCGCTTGGGCAATTTGCAACTCGCTGCCTGTGCCTTGAACGGGTGTCGGATAAACGATAACGGGAATTTCGGGCGCACGGCGTTTCAGGGTGGTCACGACATCGCGCAAAGCCGCCGCCGCCAGACTGGTGACAATGCCGATACATTGCGGATGGGTAGGTAACGGTTTTTTGCGTTCCGCTGAAAACGCGCCTTCCGCCTGCAACTGCGCCTTCAATCGTTCATAGGCTTCGTAAAGCTGCCCCAAACCTTTGAGCCGTACTTCGTTTACGGTAATCTGAAATTCGCCCCGCGCTTCATAAATGCTGATTTTTCCTGATACTTCGATATGGTCGCCTTCTTTCAAAGGCTTCGCCAAACGCATAGCCGCGCCCTTAAACATCGCGCAACGTACCTGCGCGCGGCTGTCTTTGAGCGAGAAATAATAATGTCCGCTGGCGGCACGGGTCAGATTGGACACTTCACCGGCAATCCATAAGCCTGCGAGATGGTCTTCCAGCAAGGCTTTGGCAAGGGCGTTGAGCTCGGATACGGAAATGGAGGAGGGCGCGAAAAGTTCGGACATTACGAAACGGAAAAAATTTGGGAAAGCTGAATTATAAGGGTTTTAGAGCGATTCGTTGTATTCGTTTTCATGAAACTTGCGCCCTTTGTTTTAATATTATCAAAGCCGCATGTTCAGACGGCCTTGTCTGGGTGGGCTTGTGTTATATTATCGTTTGATTTCCGCTTCAAAAGCCATGCGTATGCCCAAACTCCACCAAATTATCGAACGCCATTGGCAATCCCCCAATCCGTTTCTGTCTTTGCTGCTGAAACCATTGTCCAAGCTGTTTGCCAAAATTGCGGTGAAACGGCGCGATGATTTTGTTTCAGGCCGTCTGAAAAGCGAAAAATTGCCAGTGCCTGTGGTGGTGGTCGGCAATATTCATGCCGGCGGAACAGGGAAAACGCCGATAGTCGCCGCGCTGGTGTCGGGTTTGCAGGAAAAGGGCGTTAAGGTCGGCATCATCAGCCGAGGTTACGGGCGCAAGAGCAAGGCGGTTCATGTATTGAATACAGCCAGCAGCGCGGCAGATGCAGGCGACGAACCTTTATTGCTGTTTCGCCAAACCGGTACGCCAACGGCGGTAGGCAGCAGCCGTGCAGAAGCAGGCAGGGCATTGCTTGCGGCACATCCGGAGCTTGAATTGATTGTGGCCGACGACGGCTTGCAACATTATGCCTTGCAACGCGATATGGAAATTGCCGTATTCCCGGCGGCAGATACTGGACGCACCAATTTAGATTTACTGCCCAACGGCAGCTTGCGCGAACCTTTGTCTCGGTTGGCTTCCGTTGATGCGGTCGTCGTCAGTGGCGGAAAAGCAGATACGGCATTCAGGCCGTCTGAAAATATGTTTGCCAGCCATATTGAAACAGGGCAGATTTACCGTTTGAACAGGCCGTCTGAAAAATTGGATTTGGCGGGTTTGGGAAATCAAACCGTCGCTGCCGTCGCCGGTATCGCCAAGCCGGAGCGTTTTTTCAATACGTTGCAAAGCCTGAATATCGCTTTGAAACAAACCGTTGCCTTGCCTGATCATGCAGATATTACGGCAGCGGATTTGCCGGACGCAGATGTGGTGATTATCACGGAAAAGGATGCGGTCAAATTTTCAGACGGCCATGGCCTGAATCAAGTGTGGGTCTTGCCTGTTTATGCGATAATTGAGCCGGATTTGGCGGCGTTTGTATCCGCGAATGTTTCAATCTAAATGCTTATAGATGTTTCACAGATGTTTTAAGATGATCTTCAAACTACGCGATAGGAGTAAATCATGAAGTTAAAATATTTGTTGGTCGCTTGCGCAGCTTTATTTGTATCCACTCAAAGCTTAGCTGCCAAACCAAGTGATGAATCTGCAATGAAATGGTTGGAGATTCAAGGGATAAGCAATAATTATAGCGAGAAAGTACAACGTTCTTTGGAGATGGTGAATAAAGAGGACAATGAGCGCTTGTTAACGATGACGCCCAAAGCTCAAAAAGCGCAGATGAAGGCGGTCATCAGTCGTTATATGAAAAACATGCAAGACGATTTGAGCCGCCCTGAGTTGAAAAAACAATGGTTGGATGAAGAAAAGCGTGCCGTACAGAAAGTATTTACACAAGAAGAAGTCGATGTAACCAACCGTTTTTTCTCTTCGGCTCAGGGAAAAAATATTTTGAAAAAGATAAGAAGTTTACAACAGCATGGTGGAAATCTTGAGGATGTATTGAGCCAATCGGATATAGAAAAGATGGCTGAAGCATTTGGGCATGGTGCCGGTAAGTCTGCGCTCGAAAAAGTCAAGCATTTCGATAAGCTAAGTGATGAGATTATCCAAAAAAACATGAGTCAAAACTACCTCAATGCAAGCAATAAATATACGCCTGCTTTTGAGGAGCAAACACATGGTATTTTATGCAAAGGCAACCAACATTTGCCGAAGTGTGCCAAATAATTTTCCGACTATCTGAAAATATTTATTTTTTGTTGAAAGGTAGAAAAAGATGAAGCTGAAAACCTTATTATTGCCCTTCGCCGTACTGGTATTGTGTGCCAATGCGTTTGCCGCCACACCTAGCGATGAGTCACTGGAGCGTTGGTTGGATACGCAGTTTTTTGACCGGGAATTAGAAAAAAATATGATTGACGGTTTCAATGTTGGATTTAAACCGTATGCAGATAAAGCCCTTGCCAAAGTACCAGAAGCGAAAAAAGAGCAAATGGCAAAAGCTATTGATCGTTATCGCGAAAATGTTTTGAGAGATTTGATCACGCCCGAAGTGAAACAGACTATCCGCAATAATTTATTAAAGAATGCCAAATTAACATACACTCAAGAAGAAGTTGACGGCATGATTGCCTTTAATAGTTCACCTGTCGGGCAGGCTGTTGTTGTTAAGACTCCTCTTATGCTCAATCAAGCTATGAACGAACTAATGACTTTTGGATTGGCATTAACAGAGAAAGTTGCACAGCGTCATATGCCTGAATTTGCGAAAGAGATGCAAGGTATCATGTGCGGCGGCAAAAAACCTGATACAAGCTGTAAACAAGCCAAATAGGTTGGGAAAAAGCATAAGAAATAAATTATAGTCGTCTGAAAATATTTCAGACGACCTCCAATTTATCAAACGAAAGTAACCCCATGGAAAAAAAATTCTTAGACATCCTTGTTTGTCCTGTTACCAAAGGCAAACTCGAATACCATCAAGACAAACAGGAATTGTGGAGCCGTCAGGCGAAGCTGGCTTATCCGATTCGTGACGGCATCCCTTATATGTTGGAAAACGAAGCACGAGCGTTGAGCGAAGAGGAACTGAAAGCATGACCGAATTTGTCGTATTGATTCCGGCGCGGTTGGATTCTTCACGTCTGCCGGGAAAGGCTTTGGCCGATATTCACGGTAAACCGATGGTTGTACGCGTTGCCGAGCAGGCAGCGAAAAGCAAGGCCGCGCGTGTTGTCGTTGCCACCGACCATCCCGATATTCAGACGGCCTGTCAGGCGCACGGTGTCGAAGTGGTCATGACTTCAAATCAACATGAAAGCGGTACAACGCGCCTTGCCGAAGCGGCCAATACGCTGAAACTGCCGCAGCATATGATTGTTGTGAACGTACAAGGCGACGAGCCTTTAATCGATCCCGAACTTATCAACCGTACAGCCGAAGTTTTGGTTGAAAACAATGTACAAATGGCAACTGCCGCCCACGAATTGCACGATTTTGACGAGTTTATGAATCCTAACGTCGTCAAAGTCATCCTCGATAAAAACCGCAACGCCATCTATTTCAGCCGCGCCCCGATTCCTTATCCGCGTGATGTGATGCGTGCCGAAAAACGCGAATTGCCTTCCGAAACAGCCGTTTTACGCCACATTGGTATTTATGCCTATCGTGCAGGCTTCCTGCAACGCTATTCGGAAATGGATGTTTCTCCTTTGGAAACCATCGAATCGCTGGAACAGTTGCGCGTCCTGTGGCACGGTTATCCGATTGCTGTTGAAATCACCCAAGAAGCGCCTGCTGCCGGTGTGGATACGCAGGAAGATTTGGACAGAGTACGTGTTGCGTTTAAAGCTTAAGGCCGTCTGAAAGGAAAAGACATGAATGATTTCCGCCATTTAAGCCGTGAAGAACAAAAATTGCTTGCCGACGTGGAGAAGCTGGTAAGAGATGACGAACAAGAATTCAACTATGACATGCTGAAAATAGAAGCGCCGGAGCAGGCCAGCGGCGAGTTTTGGTTCCGTATGGCAGAAATGCTCAGCACTTTGCCGCCTAACCAGTCGTTGGACTTGCGTATGAACGGCGGACGCTTGACCGTTGCCGTATCGATTTTGTCCGTATTGCTGCAAGACAATCCGGATGTTCCACAGCTTTGGGCACAAAAAATCATTGCGCTCAACTATTTGGCTCATGGTCATCAAACCCGTGCAATCGGTTTGGCGCAGCAGCCTGACAAAGCGGCCGAAGCCAATGAGGAAGAATATTTGGCGAAAGCCTTATCGCAAAACTTGCTTTCCACTTTGAAAGACGCGATAGAGCGATTCCCTGAAGACTCCTGGTTTATCGAAATGCGCGACGATGCATGGAAGCATTTCGGCCCGAAAGAGGCCGTCTGAAGTTTTGAACGATAAACACAAGCCGTGTAAAATTATCTGAACATTAAATCCGTCAACCAAAAGGACTCATCATGAAAGTATTATTGTTGGGCGCGCCAGGCGCCGGCAAAGGCACACAGGCTCAATTCATCACTGCTGCATTCGGCATTCCTCAAATCTCTACCGGCGACATGCTCCGCGCAGCTATCAAAGCAGGCACTCCGCTGGGTTTGGAAGCAAAAAAAATCATTGATGAAGGCGGTTTGGTACGCGATGACATCATTATCGGCATGGTCAAAGAGCGCATTGCCCAAGACGACTGCAAAAACGGTTTCCTGTTTGACGGTTTCCCACGTACATTGGCACAAGCCGAAGCCATGGTTGAAGCTGGTGTGGATTTGGATGCCGTGGTTGAAATCGATGTACCTGACAGCGTGATTGTCGACCGCATGAGCGGCCGCCGTGTGCATTTGGCTTCCGGCCGTACTTACCACGTTACCTACAATCCGCCTAAAGTCGAAGGCAAAGACGACGTAACCGGCGAAGATTTGATTCAACGCGACGACGATAAAGAAGAAACCGTGAAAAAACGCCTTGCCGTTTACCACGAGCAAACCGAAGTTTTGGTTGATTTCTACAGCAAACTGGAAGGAGAACACGCGCCTAAATACATCAAAGTTGACGGCACCCAAGCAGTAGAAGCCGTGAAAGCCGAAGTATTGAAAGGTTTGGGCAAATAAGTTTTGCCAAAGTAAAATCATAAGGCCGTCTGAAAAAATATTTTCAGACGGCCTTTTCATATTATTGTATGTGGGTCAACTGAATTTTTGTTCTAGTTCTTTTGCTAGAGTCCATCCTGCTGCTTCAAGTAATGCAACAGAAATAGTTGGTGCAACAACGCTGCCTAAGCCTGGAATTAATTTTGACAATTCTTTTGCTATTGTTTTTATGGGTTGTTTTAACATGGTATTTTTAATTGCAGCTATAGCCATTGCCTTGGCAGCTGCTTCGGTCATATTACCACCAAAAACAGCACAAAGGCTTGTGCACATAGTAGTCATTGTAACCATATCTGTAGCGATACCAAGTCCTGGTACGGGTATGGCGTTGCCTGCGGCAGCAGCAATTGCATGAGAATGAATAATTTTATGGCATTTTGATTCTTGAGCTGGTGTCATAGTTTTCTCGTAACAGATAAGATATAAAACGGCGCAATACTACGTTATTCGTAGTAAATAATCAAGAAAAATATACGAAATTCGTAACTTTGGTTCTTAGGATAGAAGTTATGAATTTACAAGAAATTTTTACAAGGCGATTTAAGGAAGCAAGAAAAGCAAAAAATTTGACGCAGGAGAAACTGGGACTGGCGATAGGGTTAGATGAGTTTGTGGCAAGTACGCGTATTAATCGCTATGAGAAAGGAAATCATCAGCCTGATTTGAATACTTTGCAGAAAATTGCTGAAGTATTGGAAGTTCCACCAGCCTTTTTTTTCAGTGATGATGAATTTTCTGTAAAAATTTTAGATTTATATAAGAATAATTAAGGTGTGTTGTGATGAGGCCGTCTGAAAAAATATTTTCAGACGGCCTTTTGTGTACAAAAGCTGTTAAAATCGAAGCTATAACCGTTTATCCGCAGGCATCTTATGAATCCCTTGATCTCCGACTTCCAAACTCAGCAACAACGCACCCCCGTTATCGTCGCCCTCGATTTTGCCAACGAAAAAGATACGCTCGGATTTGTCCGCAATCTTGACCCGACACTGTGTCAAATCAAAATCGGCAAAGAGCTGTTTACCGCAACCGGCCGTAATTTAGCGGAAAGCTTAATCAATCAAGGTTTCAAACTTTTCCTCGATTTGAAATACCATGATATTCCCCACACAGTTGCTCAGGCCTGTAAAGTTGCCGCCGATATGGGCGTTTGGATGGTCGATATGCACGCCTCCGGTGGTCGTCGTATGATGGAAGCCGCCGCCGAAGCCGTTGCCGGATATCAAACCAAGCCTCTCCTAATCGGCGTAACCGTGTTGACCAGCATGGAACAAAGCGACTTGGCAGAAATCGGTTTGAATATTGCTCCCGAAGAGCAAGTTATCCGCTTGGCAAAACTGACACAAAGTGCAGGCTTGGATGGCGTGGTATGTTCCGCTCAAGAAGCCACGCCGCTGCGCCGTGAATTGGGACAGGATTTTGTCTTGGTAACGCCCGGCATCCGTTTGGACGTTGCCGGCAATAATGACGACCAACGCCGTATTATGACCCCGGCTGAAGCATTGGCTGCTGGTTCAACCTATTTGGTCATGGGCCGTCCGGTAACCAAAGCTGCAGATCCGGTAGCCGTATTGCGTGAAGTTAATCGAATAGCCAACACTTAAGGCCGTCTGAAGTATGAAGGCGATTGTAATTGGCGCGACAGGCGCAACAGGAAAAGCCTTGTTGCCTCTGCTTGCAGCCAGTTCAGAGGTTGAGCCTATTGACTGTTTTGGTCTCAGACATCCTGATTTTACCCACCAAAAGCTAAATAGCCGTCAGATTGATTTTTCTCATCCTGATGATTGGCGCGAAGAAGTGCAGGGCGATGTATTGTTTGCCTGCTTGGGAACAACTCTGAAAGCGGCTGGCAGTAAAGAAGCGCAATGGGCTATCGATTATGAAGCGAATCTTGAATTTGTCAAAGCCGCACGAGAAAACGGCGTGCATACCTTGGTTTTGGTTTCCGCGTCCGGCGCCAATGTCGCTTCGCGCCTGTTTTATCAAAGGATGAAAGGCGAATTGGAGCAGGCATTAATTGCTTTGAACTTTCCGTGCCTCATCATTTTCCGTCCACCATTGCTGATTCGTCCGAATAGCGATCGATTGGGTGAGAAAATTGCCGAACGGATTTTGCATGGATTCAACCGTATCGGGCTGATGAAAAGCCAACGTCCGCTTGCTGTCGAAAATTTGGCACAAGCCATGCTGAAAGCGGCGTTGTTGTCATCTCATGAACAGGCATCGTACTCGAAAAACCATATGCAGATATATGAGCCTCAAGATATTTTTAGGCTGTTAGATCAATAATCTGATAACAAGCCTTACACAGAGATTTTAATGGAGCCAGTATGGTAACCAAGTTCCAACAAGAAACCCTCAAATCCCGTTTCGCACAAGCCAAAGTCCTGGTTGTCGGCGATGTAATGCTTGATCGCTATTGGTTTGGTGATGTGTCCCGTATTTCTCCTGAAGCCCCCGTGCCGGTGGCGAAAATTGCCCGTATCGACCAACGAGCGGGCGGAGCGGCGAACGTTGCGCGCAATATCGCCTCATTAGGCGGTAAAGTAGGGCTGTTGTCCGTTACCGGCGATGATGAAGCTGCAGATGCGCTAGACGCATTGATGGTGCAAGACGGCGTTGCTTCCTATCTGATGCGCGACAAGCAAATTGCGACTACTGTGAAATTGCGCGTTGTTGCCCTTAATCAGCAGCTTATCCGACTTGATTTTGAAGAATCGCCTCATCGTGAGGTGTTGGAACAAATCAAACATCAATATCGTGAAGTGTTGCCCGAATATGATGCCATTATTTTTTCAGATTACGGTAAGGGCGGTTTGTCGTATATTTCCGATATGATCGATTGGGCGAAGCAGGCTGGTAAACCCGTTTTAATCGACCCCAAAGGCGATGATTACGAAAAATATGCCGGCGCTACGCTGATTACGCCTAACCGTGCAGAATTGAAAGAAGTGGTGGGAAGCTGGAAAAACGAAAACGATTTGACCGAGAAAGCCCAAAATCTGCGCCGCCATCTCGACTTGACCGCGATTTTGTTGACTCGAAGCGAAGAGGGGATGACCCTGTTCAATGAGGGCGAGCCGATTTATCAGCCTACACGGGCCCAAGAAGTCTATGATGTATCCGGTGCGGGCGATACCGTTATTGCCGGAGTGGGCTTGGGTTTGGCTGCTGGTTATACCATGCCCGAAGCGATGCATCTCGCTAATACTGCGGCAGGGGTTGTCGTAGCGAAACTTGGTACGGCGGTTTGCTTGTTTACCGAATTGACCAAGGCATTGGAAGAACAATAATTGCTGTTTCAGACGGCCTTAAAATCTAAAGGCCGTCTGAAAATGGAGTTGGAAAATAATCCAGACAGACAAGTTTTTATTTTCAGACGGCATGATTACTTCAAGGCCGTCTGAAAAATCAAAATAAAGGAAACTCATTATGACCATTATCGTAACAGGTGCGGCCGGCTTTATCGGCAGCAACATCGTCAAAGCACTGAACCAACGCGGTATTACCGACATTGTTGCCGTCGATAATTTGAGCAAAGGCGAAAAATTTAAAAACCTTGCCGAGTGTGAAATTGCCCATTATCTCGATAAACACGAATTTATCCGCCAAGTGCGCGGTCATCTTTTGCCTTACGACGATATTGAAGCCGTTTTCCATCAAGGTGCATGTTCCGATACCATGAATCATGACGGCCTTTACATGATGGACAACAACTACCAATACACGCTCGATCTCTTGGACTGGTGTCAGGATGAACGCATTCCGTTCCTTTATGCTTCCAGCGCCGCAGTGTACGGCAAGGGCGAAATCTTCCGCGAAGAGCGCGAATTGGAAAAACCGCTCAATGTATATGGCTACTCTAAATTCTTGTTTGACCAAGTATTGCGTCGTCGTATGAAAGAAGGTCTGACAGCCCAAGTTGTCGGCTTCCGCTACTTCAATGTTTACGGACAACAGGAACAGCACAAAGGTCGTATGGCATCCGTCGCCTTCCATCATTTCCACCAATACCGCGAACATGGTTATGTCAACTTGTTTGGCGCCAATGACGGCTACGGCAACGGCGAGCAAACACGCGATTTTGTCAGTGTAGAAGACGTTGCTAAAGTTAACCTTTACTTCTTCGACCATCCCGAGCTTTCAGGCATCTTCAATCTTGGTACGGGCCGTAGCCAACAATTTAACGAACTTGCCGCCGCAACCGTCAACGCCTGCCGTGCAGCCGCAGGCAAGCCTGAAATGAGTTTGAAAGAGCTGGTTGAAGAAGAGCTTATCCGTTATATCCCATTCCCAGATGCACTCAAAGGCAAATATCAGAGCTTTACTCAAGCGGATATTACCAAGCTGCGCAAAGCCGGGTATAAAGAAGAATTCTTGGATGTAAAACAAGGCGTCAGCCGTTACGTTAAATGGATGCTGGAGAACTTGGTTTAATTCCTTTTGCTTGAATGAAGAAAGGCCGTCTGAAAAAGGGTTTTCAGATGGCCTGAGACCTTTGCAAAATTCCCCAAAATCCC